>PNLY01000054.1 GCA_013823325.1 Methylobacterium sp. | reverse complement strand
CGCAGGCGATCGGCGATCGCGAACATCTGCTCGACGCGAACGAAACGGCCTTCGAAGGGCGGCTCCGCCTTCAGGAACAGGCCCCAGCGGGCGATCTCACGGGGAGAGAGCAGAACCTCTCCCGCCGAGGGCGGGGTCAGATCGGCGAGATCGAAGTGCCGGACCGGCCAGTGCGCCAAGCCCCGATCGTCCTGAGACGGGGCTGCGGGCCCCGGCGGCACCATCAGCGGATCGACCGCATAGGCGGCGCGCTGCAGCCGGATCCGGGTCGCGGCCGCGGCATCGAGCATCGGCGCCTCGCCACGCTCGGCATCGTCACCGTGTAGAGCGCCGGCCTCTGCGAGCGCCATTTTGGCATGGGCATCGTGAACGGTGTCGCAGGGCCAGATCGCGACAGTAGCGCTGCAGGAGAGCCCTGCGATCGCGAGCGCGACCCAGGCCCGGTTGCGCGGATCGGGGTGGTTGCTGCCGATCAGCAGCCGGCGGGCCTCATCGCCGCAGCGCTTGGCGTCGATGGCCATGGCCTGAAGGTCAGGCGCGGAGCGCCGGAACGCGACCAGCTCTGAGACCGAGGGATCGTCACCGACGTTTTCGGTGATCGCCATCAGGGGATCGCGGATAGCCTCGGTCGGCCCCTCCTGGCCGCCGTGATGTGCGTCGTCGTGCGGCGCGAGGGGGCCGCGAGAGTCGTTTCTGGTCATGTGTTTCTTTCTCATCGTGTGGGTCATAGCCCTGCTGGCTACGCTCCCCCTCCGGTCCCTGGAATCGCGAGAGGGCACCGCGGTTGACGGCGCCCTCTCGCGAGTTCGGAGTCTGCTCCGTTTGGGATCAGAGTGGCTTGAACCGGCCGGCCGTGTCCTGCTGCATGTGCCGCAGTTCCCTGATCCGATCGGCCATCGCGTCAGCGAATATTACGATGTCCCGCAGGCGTTCTCCGACCAGGCGCTGGGCCAGTTCCTTGCCCCGAGCTCGGAGGTCTTGGTCGCCGGCCGTGACCGCGTCGATCAGGCAGGCCCGCGCGAGGTCGGCCGCCGCCAGCAGGTTCGCGCCGTGGCAGGCGCGCTGAAGCCGGTCGAGACGCTCGGGATCGAGATCAGCATCCTGCTCGATCGCCCGTACGAAGCCGTCGGCGTCGTCGAGTTGCAGGGCCGCGCGCTCGACCAGGATCGCAGGCGCGGCCAGCTCCCGCACGAAGGTCATCAGGCTGAGCCCCTGCTCGAGGTCGAGTACGGCCGGGCCACCATCTCGCGCGTCATCGAGGGTGGGCACGGTGGCCGCATGGAACACTGTCTCGACGACTTCGACGTCGCCGGCATCACCATGCGCGAAGGCCTTCCGAGCGGCCTTGACGAAGTCGGCATCTCCACCGACCGCCGCGATGACATCGCCGAGGACGCGTCGGCGTGCAGCGAAGTCTACGGCCAAGCGCGGCGGGGCCAGCGCGACCGCGATCGTCGAAGCCGCGTTTAGGACGGACAGTCCGATCAGCATGTCGAGGTAGAAGGCGACCTGCGCCCTTTCGGAGGTGCCAGCGAGCGCGAGGAATCGGCTGATCTCGACAGCGTGCCCGATGGCGCGTTCGGCGATCTCGCCGACCCTAGAGGCCTCGGCCGCGAAGCTGGCGTAGCCTTTCTCCGCACCAGCGGCGAGCGACAGTCGCCCGGTGAAGGCGGCGAGGTCGTCGGTCACGGCTCGAAGCGGCAGCTCGAGTTCGATATCGGCGAGGGAGGGAGAGGAGATGGTCTTCATATTCAGTCGTCCCAGTTTCCTTGGGGGTTACGGCCACGTAGCCGCGCTTTCCCTCGGTTCTGAGAATCGAAAGAGGCGCCCGATCCCGGGCGCCTCCCTCCTTCATCCGTTTCTATTTGGCGCGACCGTCAGACCAGCTCGTTCCAGTCGAACGTCAGCCTGTCTCGCGCGTCGTACGGCAGGGTTTTTATCCAGGCCGACTCGGCCGTGACGTGCCGCACCGCCGACTGCATGGAAGCCGGATCGCCGACCTCGCCGCGCCGGTTGATCAGCGCGACCACCTGCTTTTTGGTCGCCAGTGCGTCCCGGTTGTGGATGGGCCAGATCATGACCTGGCAGGCGGCAAGGTATCCCATCAGCCGGGCGCCCTCGGCAGCCGTCAGCAGCTCGCTCGCATTGCCGGGTCCGCGGCCGGCAAGCTCGAGCAGCCGGTCACAGGTCTCGAACATCTTGTTCGCGCGCTGCAGGAGCGCATCGAGATCGGGCGCGGATCGGGCGAACCGGCTCCATTCCACGACCTGGGTGTGGGCGAAGGCCGGCGGTCCGCCGCGTTTCGGCAAATGCTCGACGAGGTCGAAGCGCTCGAGCGGCCAGGATGAGAGGCCACGATCATCGGACTGCGGCGCAACCGGCGCCGGCGGCAGGATCAGAGCTGGCACCGCGAAGGCCCCGCGCCGCCAGCGGATCCGCCGGGCGGTCTGCGCCTCCAGGCCACTCTCGAAGTCCTTCTCGCGCTTGTGCAGCTGCACCCCGGTCCTCTGGTCGAGCGCGAGCTTTGCTTCCGCCGCGTCGAGGTCGTCGGCCGGCCAGAGCGCGACAAGCGCGATCAGGCTGATGCTCATGATCTCGAGCCCGCCGCAGACGGCCTCGCCGATATCGTCGCCGCTCTCGCGTGCCAGCCAGACCCGGAACTCCTCCGAATGCAGATTTTTGGCGTTTCGCGCCGCATTTTTGAGGTCGAGCGGCTGGCGCCTGAGCGCGACCAGCTCGGCCACTGAGGGATCATCCCCGGCGGCCACCTCCATCGCCACCGCGATCGGATCGCGCAGAGAGGTATCCGCCGGCTCGTCGATCGCCTTGCTGTTGCGCGGGGCGAGCGAGCGGCCGCCCTCATTCTTCTTGGTCATGTCGGGTACTTTCATTTGGGGTACAACCATGTCGGTTGCGTTTTCCCCTCAGCCCTGGAATCAAAAAAGCGCCCGGTTGGGCGCCTTCGTCGACATGGCCGACAGCTTCGGTTCAGGCTGCCATCTCGAAGTACTGATTGCATTGACCGAGCCAACGCTCGATCTCGTCGAGATGGGCATGCTTGCCGACCTCGTCGTCGGCGATACCCGCACGAAGCTCGGAAACCTGCCGCAGCGCCCCTGGCAGTGTCAGCCACGGCACCTCGGCCTCAGTGGTCAAGCGCTCGCGCAGCCAGGCCTGTCCTTTCTGCAAGGCGGCCTGGGCCATGTCCTGCGGTGCCTCCAGCAGCATCAGCCGGTTTGCAAAGGCCTTCAGCCTCTCGTCCTGGAACTGTGCGGCGATAGTCGGCCGATCCTCCCAGGGGGAAGCGTGCCAGCGGGCGCTTAGGCGGGCGTCATCGGTCGAGAGAAATCCGCCGCGATAGAGAGTGGCTTCCGGATAGGGCGAGAGCTCGCGGTCGGCGAAGCGACTTGCCATGGCGTTCGCGAGATTGGCCCGGAAACCCACATGATCGCGGATGCGGGCGGCGCGCTCGTGATAGAGAGGTTGATCACGCTGGTCCGGTGATAGGGCATGGCAGCCCTGCTCATAAGCAATCAGGATCGGCTGAGAATTGGTCCGGACCAGCCTGATCGGGCGCGGGCCCTGCGCGGAGATGAGCTTGGCGATCTCCTCCGGACTGCCGCCGAGATAGCTTGCCGGATCGACGGTCAGGTCGACCGCTGCCCAAGAGCTCGCAACTGTCGGGTTCGCCGCGACGCCGATGACGGGGGTCAGCTTTGAGGCCCAGCCGAGGAGCAAGACCTCGCCACCGGCAAGGAGCCGGTTCGGGATGGCCTTGTCGGCGAGGCTGAGCATCATCGCGACCGTTGCCGGAGCGACCTGGCGCAGGTGCCGGAATAGGGCGAGCGTCGCTCTCGTATCCGCCAGGGCGTCATGCGCCTCGTCCTCGGCGAGCGCGATGCCGTTCGCCCTGCAGATATCGCCAAGCTTGAAGCTTTGCTTGCCCGCCGTGCCGGTCGGCACGGCGATGGCGGAGGGCTCCAGCATCGCGACAGCCCGAACAATAGTCAGCAGGTCGGCTCGGCGGTGGCCGCCAAGCTGCGTCGCATATGGCGGCAACAAATGCGTGAAGAAAGCGTGCCTGAGCATCTCCTCATCGAACCGGAGGGTGTTGTACCCAATCACGGTCGATGGCGCCCAGGCGACCAGCGCCTTGGCGATGGCGTTGAGCATTTCCGTACTCGACATCGGCGCCAGCTCGAGCTGGGCAGGGCCGATGCCGGTGGTCAGCAACGCAGCGGGCGCCGGCACGATATGAGCGGGAAGCCGGCAGCGGAGCGAGAGCTCGCTGAGCTGCATGAGGTTGTCGTCGCAATGGATCAGAGCGGCCTGCAACGGCACGTTCCATTGCGGCTCCAGGCCCGATGTTTCGAGGTCGTAGACGATATAGGACATCGCCGCCTCTCAATGCCGGCTCGTCGTGCCGGCGTCGATCGGCAGCTTTTTGAGAGTGATGCCGAGCCTGCGCGCGTCGACATGCATGGCAGTCTCGACCATCACCGCCGCATGCGAGCGCTCCATCTCGTCCTCCTGGAAGATCATCGCCTCATAAACCGCGATCTTGCGCTCGAGGTCGTCCTCGCTGCGCGAGAGAGGCTCGGCCACCATGAAGGCGAAGAACCGAGCCTGCGCCCTCGCGCCCTCGGCCAATTGCCGGCCGTTGAGGCCGCCGAATTCGGGATAGGTCCGGTCTCCCGCCTCTTCCAGCAGCATCGCATGTGCGGTCGAGAGCTGCCACAGCAGGAAGTACCGGATGCCGTTATCTCCGAGCTGCCTGTAGGTCCGCTCGTACCGGCTCAGATCCGCGGCCGTCGGGCGCGCCTGGTCCTCGGTTGCAAACCCCGCTCCATCCGTCCTGTTCATCAAAATTGCCCGCTCTGGAATGGCCCGGAACGGCACGTCGGCTCATGTTCACGGGGGTTCCCAAAAATGGGTTCCGGAATTCACCATTCGACGGTTTTCGTTCGCCTACTTTGCCAAGCTTTCCCTTCAGCAATTGGCATCGCTGAAGGGATAATTAGAGCCATAGCAAGGGGTAGTTTACAGATCTAAAATTCTAGAATATCAAACACCCAACGATAAGGAGGAAACATGAAGACCGTACTTGTCACCGGCGCTGCGCAGGGCATCGGGCGCGCCACCGCCGAACGTTTTATTGCCTCTGGCCATGCGCTCGTGGCGACCGATATATCCGCACAGGCGCTCGACGATCTGCGGTCGCTCGCACCCGAGCGCATTGTCGTCCTGGTGCAGGACATCACGGCAGATCCCGCTCCCAAGGAGGCGGTCGATCTCGCGGTGGCTCGTTTCGGTCGGCTCGACGTTCTGGTCAACAATGCCGGCGTCGGGAGACCTCGCCCGATCCACGAAACGGATGACGACGGCATCGATCGCTTCCTGGATATCAACGTCAGGGCTCAGATCCGCTTCTGCCGCGAAGCTCTGGGCGTAATGAAATCGGGTGCAGCGATCGTTAACATCGCGTCGATCTTCGGGCTACGCGGCAACGCCGGCGCCGGCGTCTATTCAGTCTCCAAGGCCGCGATGATCGGGCTCACGCGCCAGATGGCGGCGGACTACGGACCTTCCGGAATTCGCGTCAACGCGGTGGCGCCGGGCCTCATCAAGACCCCGCTGACCGCAGACCGGATCGACAACGATCCCGCATTTCGTCGTCAGATGGTCGAGACGACGCCTTTCCCCCGCGTCGGTACGCCGGACGACATCGCAGCGGCGGTGCACTTCCTGGCTTCGGAGGATGCCGGCTTCATCGCCGGGCATACGCTGGTCGTCGACGGCGGCTGGCTGGTCGCCAACGGCCAACGTAAAGCGTGAGTCGAGCCATGGCCATTCATAACAAGGCGGGCAGGCTCGTCGGGCGTCGCGTCGTCATTGCGGGGGGCGGCTCCGGGATCGGTCTCGCGACGGCCGGCCTGTTCGCGAGCGAGGGCGCCAGCTTGGTGATCCTAGATCGTGACGCGCATGCGGCGCAGGCCGCCGCAGCGTCGTGCGGCGGCAAGGGGCTGGCGGTCGACATCACAGACGAGCAGGCCGTAGCCGACGCCTTCGCGACGGCCGAGGACGTGCTCGGGGGGATCGACGGGCTCGTCAACACGGCCGGGGTGTTCGATCCGGCCACCGTGGCGGATACCGATCTCGCGTTATGGGCGCGGATGATGGCGGTCAATCTGACCGGAACCTATCTGCTCTGCCGCCACGCTCTGCCGGCATTGCGCAGGGCTGGTGGTGCCACGATCGTGACGCTCGGTTCGGCGACTGGCCTGCTTCCGACCGGGCCGGGCTCGGCCGCCTATGCGGCGTCGAAAGGCGGCGTCATCGCGCTGTCGCGTTCCCTGGCCGCAGAGGCCGCTCCCGGTGTCCGCGTGAACTGCGTCTGCCCCGGGATGGTCGATACGCCGATGACGAAGACGGTGCTGCGCGACCCGTCGGGCAAGACCAAGCGGGCGATCATCGGAAACTACGCACTTCGCCGGGCGGCGGATGCGGACGAGATTGCGGCGGCCATCCTCTTCCTGACTAGTTCCGAGTCGTCGTTCATCACTGGAACCGCGCTCGCGGTCGATGGCGGGCGTACGTTTCATTGACCGCGACGGTGGCCGTGTCGAGATATCGCGCGCTGCTCACCGACGAGTTTACATTCTAGAATTTTAGTTCTATCGTCGATTAACAAAACAGGCGTGGTCGCTTCGCGGCGCTCGGCCAAAAAAAGCAAGCGGGAGAGGCGTTCCGGTCGTTAGACCGGTGCGCGCGCCAAGGGAGTTACGGATGGATTTGCAGATTGCGGCAATCCTGTTCCAGGACGGGATAGCCAACGGCGCTATCTACACGATGCTCGCCCTCGGGTTCGTGCTGATCTTCACGACGACGAGAATCATCTTCGCTTCTTATGGCGATCTGATTGCGCTGTCGGTTCTCACCCTGCACGCATTACAGAGCGGGCGTCTCCCAGGAACCGCCGTCCTCGTCGTCATGCTGGCAATTCTCGTCACGGCGGCAGAGGCCTGGTCGCTGGTGCGCCTCGGCGAATTCCGGAAGCTGCCAAGGGCGGTCTCGACTTGGCTGATCTTGCCGCTGCTGCCAGTCGCAGCATGCTTTTTCCTGAGGCACGAGCTGCCCTATGCCGGTCAGATCGCGCTGACCGTCGCATTGGTTATGCCCATCGCTCCTCTTCTCTACCGGCTCGTCTTCCAACCGATAGAGCGGGCTTCGACGCTGACGCTACTGATCGTTGCACTGGTGCTCCACTACGTCATCGCGGGCTTCACTCTACTGACTTTCGGGGCTGAGGGCGTGAGGACGGCAGGCTCGGTCACCGGCCAGGTCGATATCTCGAGCATCTCCATCGGCATTCAAGTCATCGTCTTCGTTCTGGTTGCGACATCTCTCGCCACGGGGCTTGCGTTGTTCTTCAGCTTTACGGTTTCGGGCAAGGCCCTGCGCGCCACAGCCTACAACAGCGAGGGAGCGCGTCTTGTCGGGATCTCGACACGAGGCTCGGCCGTCTTCGCCTTCCTCCTCGCCGGAGCGATCGCTGCGATCATTGGAATTCTGATCGGCCCGACGATCACCATCTACTACGATTCCGGATTGATGATCGGGCTTAAGGGCTTCGTCGGCGCGGTGCTGGGCGGCTTCGTCAGCTATCCGCTCGCGGCGCTGGGCTCCGTCCTCGTCGGACTTGTCGAAGCTTACGCGTCCTTCTCTGCGAGCTCCTACAAGGAAATCATCGTTTTTCTCAGTATCATCCCGATCGTGCTCCTTCGCTGGATCGGCGCCCGACATGACGTCGAGGACGAAGAGGAGCCCGCGTGATGACGATGTTCGCCATGGTTCCTTCGACCACGCCGCACCCGCAGCTCTTGCGCGCCACCCTAATTGTAACGGGCGCCATGGCCTTGGCGGCGCTGCCCTTCGCCCTTTCTTCCTTCAGCATCTCGCTGCTCAATCTCGTGGGCATTTACGCGCTCGCCGCGCTGGGGCTCACCCTGATCACGGGATCGGGCGGCGTGACCTCCTTCGCGCAGGCTGCGTTCATGGGGATTGGCGCCTACACGTCCGCCTACATGACGCTGCGGCTGGGACTGAGCGTCTGGATAGGTCTGTGCGCGGCACTCCTTCTCGTCGGCCTATGTGCTGCCCTGATGGGGGCCGTAACGCTTCACCTGGGTGGGCACTACCTGCCGATCACGACGCTGGCATGGGCCGTTGCAGCCTACATGCTGTTTGGAAACCTGACCGATCTCGGCGCCCATAGCGGAATCGGCGATATCGCGCCGGTTTCGTTCTTCGGGATCCTGCTCGACCGGCCGGAGCGCGCCTTTTATCTCGTCTGGGGCGTGCTCGTGCTCGCCCTGATCGGCGCCTCCAACCTGCTGTCGTCCCGGCAGGGACGGGCGATCAGCGCCCTGAGGGGCGGCGCCCTCCTGGCTGAAAGCCTGGGCGTCAATCCTTTCCGCGTCCGCCTCCTGCTCTTTGTTCTCGCGGCTGAGCTGGCCGCCTTCGCCGGCTGGCTCTTCGCGCACACGCAGAGCTTCGTATCGCCGTCCTCCTTCGACTTGAACACAGGTCTCCAGATCCTCTTGATGTCCGTCCTGGGCGGGATCGGCAATGTCCTTGGCGCAGTGATCGGCAGTGCAGCGGTCACACTCGGCCGCAATGCCATCCAGGATCTCTTGCCCGGTCTCGGGCTAAATGCCGGCACGCTCGAGATCATCGTCTTCGGTGTCGTCTTCATCCTGCTGGTTCACTACTTCCCCCGCGGGCTCTCGCCGATCATCGAGAAACTGTTGCCGGCACCGTCCGGGGACGATCTGCGGATCATCGACAAGGACGAGAGGCTTGCCTTTTCCCGCGCAACGCGGCTCGAAGATGAGAGGATCTCGGTGCTGTCCCTGCGCGGCATCGGAAAGCACTTCGGCGGACTGGCGGCGGTCGACGATCTGAGCTTCGAGATGCGCCCGCGGTCGATCATGGCGCTTATCGGCCCTAACGGCGCCGGCAAGAGCACGACATTCGACCTCATCAGCGGGCTCAAGATCCCCAGTTCCGGAAGCGTCACGTTCCTTGGTCAGACCACCACCGGCAAGCCGGCCTACACGCTGATCCGAAGAGGTCTTTCGCGGACGTTCCAGCACGTGAAGCTCCGCCCGAAGGCGAGCCTGATCGACAACGTCATGATGGGCGCCCACTGGCGCATGAGAGCAGGGTTCGTCGCCGGCCTGCTCCGCCTCGATCGTGCCGAGGAGCATGAGTACCGGCGGGTCGCGATGCTGGCGCTCAAAGAAATCGGCATGGACGAGAATCCGTTGGCCTTGGCAGGGAATCTCGCGCTCGGCCCCCAGAGGTTGCTCGAGATTGCGAGAGCTCTCGCGTCGGACCCCGTCCTGATCGTGCTCGACGAGCCGGCCGCGGGCCTGCGCTCCCAGGAGAAGCAGGCGCTGGCGAAACTGCTCCGGCATCTCCGGTCCCAGGGGCTGTCCATCCTGATGGTCGAGCACGACATGGAATTTGTGATGGGGCTCGCCGACGACATCGTGGTGCTCGACTTCGGTCGCCGCCTCGCCGCGGGCAATCCGACCGAGATCAGAAATGATCCGCGGGTCCAGGAAGCCTATCTTGGAGGAGCCGAGTGATGACCCTCCTGCGAACCGCCGCCGTCAGTGTCGACTATGGCAGAATTTCCGCGGTCAGAGATCTGTCGGTCGATATTAAGCCGGGCCGCATCGTTACCATCATCGGCCCCAACGGCGCGGGGAAGAGCACCTTCCTCAAAGCCTTGATGGGACTGCTGCCCTATAGCGGCAAAGCGGAATTCCTGGATCGCCCTCTGGAACGCCAGAGCGTCCAGGACCGGGTCCGCAGCGGAATGGCGCTCGTTCCCGAGACTCGCGAGCTGTTCGCGCAGATGTCCGTCTGGGACAATCTCCGCCTCGGCGCATTCAGCCGGAAACGCAGCGAGGCCAAGGCGATACGGGACGACCTCGCCATGGTCGCCGACCTCTTTCCTCGGCTTGCGGAGCGCCGCTTCCAGGCTGCGGGAACGTTATCGGGCGGAGAGCGGCAGATGCTCGCGCTCGGTCGGGCTCTGATGGCGCGCCCCAAGCTTCTAATGCTCGACGAGCCCAGTCTCGGGCTTGCGCCGATCGTGGTGCGCGAGATCTTTCGGATTCTGGCGAGTCTGAGGGAGCTGAACGTCGGCATTCTTCTCGTCGAGCAGAACGCTCGCGCCGCACTTCGCATCGCCGATTACGGTTATGTTCTCGAAACGGGCGACATCGTGCTGTCTGGCCCTGCGACTGATCTGCAGAGCGACCCTCGCGTTCTGAAGACATATCTTGGCGGATCGGCAGATTAAACAATGATAACGCTGAAAAATCAAGTTTTTACTGAATTGTGCGTATCGACAACGCTCACATGGCCGGAAACACGGCTTCAGGGGAGGAACATAAAATGACCAGAAAGCTATTCGGTTTCGTTTCGTCGGCGGCGCTGGGACTGGCCATGTTCACCGGCCACGCGCATGCCGAGATCAAGATTGGCATCGCCCATTCGCTGTCCGGGCCCGCAGCGTCGCAGGGGCTACCACAGAAGCAGGCGATCGAACTCGCGCTTCCAGCCGAGATCGGCGGGGAAAAGGTCCGGATTGTGGTGCTGGACGACGCCACCGACCCGTCAGTAGCCGCGCGCAACGCGAAAAAGCTGATCGACGAAGAAAAAGTCGATGTCATCCTCGGCCCGACGGCGACCCCTAGCGCCATCGCCATGGCTCAGATCGCCGCTGCCGCCGGGGTTCCGATCATGCCAGGAGCCCCGGTCAGTCTCCGTGATGCCCGTGACGCTTGGCTCTTCAACGTCCCGCCGCCGCCTTCGAAGTGGATCATTCCCGTCGCGGCAGACATGAAGCGGCGCGGAATCAAGACGGTGGGCTTTCTCGGATTCTCCGATGCCTGGGGCGACATCTGCCTGGCCGCTCTGAAGGAGCAGGCCGAGAAACTCGGCATCAGGATTACCGCTGAGGAACGTTACGCACGAGCGGATACGTCCGTGACGGGTCAGGTCCTGAAGCTGCTCGCCGCCAAGCCGGATGCGATCTTCCTGGGCGTGTCGGGAACCGCAGGCGTCCTTGGGAACATCTCGGTCGTGGAACGTGGCTATACCGGGCCCATCTACAACAGCAACGGTATCTTCAACGGCGACTTCCTGACGTTGGGCGGAAAGCCGCTGGAGGGCATCTTCGGAACGATCGGTGCAATCGCGATCCCCGACAGCCTTGCAGAGAGCGAGCCGCGCAAGGCGGTGGTCGTCGATTTCCTGCGAAAATACGACGAGAGGTACGGTAAGGGGAAGGCGGATGCCATTTCCGGCTTCGGCTACGATACCGGTCTGATCGTGTCGGCCGCGATGGCGAAGGCACTCGCCTACGCCACACCTGGCACGCCCGAGTTCCGGGCCGCGATCGCTGCAGAAATCCGCAAACTGCAGCGCCTTCCCGGCACCCACAGCATCTACAACTATTCCGACCCGACCTGGCCGTGGGGCGTCGGCGACGACGCAACCTTCCTGGTGAAGGTGGAGAAGGGCAAGTGGGTCCTCGCCAAATAGCCGCCGACACGAATGGCGCATCCGGGCTCGTCGCAACGGCTGGGTGCGCCGTCATCAAGGACATCGAACATGACCGAAGCCGACGGACATCTTTACGAACTGCGCATCTACAAGATCGCGCCCGGAAGGTTGCCTGATATGGAAAGGCGTTTCCGCGAGGATATCAGCGCTCTTTTCCCCCGTCATAGCATCCGGATCGTCGGCAGCTGGGCTGCACTGGCAGGCCCTGCAATCCCGGCGTTCGTCTACCTGATGCGCTGGTCGGATCTGGCCGAACGCAGCGCGGCTTTCGCGCGCTTTGGCGGCGACCCGGACTGGCTCGAGGCGCGAGCGAGGACGAACGGTCCCTCCGAACTGGTGGAGAGCTACGAGATCCAGTTCCTGCGCGCGCTCGAAAGTCCGGGCATCTGCGAGCCGATGGCCTTCAAGCAGGACGGGTTGTTCGAGCTCTCGCTCTGGGCGGCCGCCAATGGCCAGGCCGCGGCGATGCGAGAGGCGCTTCTCCATAACGAAATGCCGGCCCGGACGAAGGCCGGCGCCAGTCTCGTGGCGGCTTTCGAGGCGGTGACCGGCCCGCGCCTCCCGGGCCTCCTCAGTCTCGTGAGCTGGCCCGATGCAGCAACGTGGCAACGCTCCCAGAGCGGGATCGACGCTGCGCTCGCGGAGCGGGTCGAGGCCGATCTCGGCAGGAAGGGACGCTACGTGCTCGGCCACGCCGACCGTTTCCTGCTTCGGCCCGTCGACGTGAACTGGCACTCCTGAGGACTGAACATGCCTGTGATCTCACTTGGCTATCTCGGTGTACGTTCCGACAAGCTCGCTGACTGGGGCGGCTTTGCATCCGGGCTCCTGGGCATGCAGCTCGTCGACCGTGGCGGCAAGCAACGCTCTTTCCGCATGGACGACCGAAAGCAACGGCTCCTGGTGTCCGACGAGCCGGGAGAAACGCTCGCGTTCCTGGGCTTCGAGGTGTCGTCGGCGAGCGACCTCGACGACCTGGCCGGGCGGCTCGAGGCTGCCGGCTTCGCCGTCGACCGCGGCAGCCGGAACCTGGCCGACAGGCGCTTCGTCAACGATCTGATCGTCGTGCACGACCCGGCGGGAAACCGCGTTGAGCTATTCCACGGCGCGCATGTCGCGGATACGCCCTTCACGCCCGGGCGGCCGATCTCGGGCTTCAAGACGGGCGCGCTGGGCATGGGACATGCCGTCCTTCAGGTGCCCTCGGTAGAGCGGCTCCTGCCGTTCTATCGGGATGTGCTTGGCTTCAGCGTCTCCGACTATGGGCTGACGCCCTATCCGCTTTATTTTTTCCATCTGAACGAACGACATCACAGCTTCGCAATGATCGGCACCGGCCGGACGGGCTTCCATCACTTCATGGTGGAGTTCGGGTCGCTCGATGATGTCGGCCAGGGCTACGATCTCGCCGGCCTAGACCCGGACCGGATCGCCTACACGCTCGGTCGGCACACGAACGATTTCATGACGTCGTTCTACGTTCATACGCCGTCCGGCTTCTTCGTCGAGAACGGCTGGGGCGGGCGCCAGATCAACCCCGAGACCTGGGAACCGCACGAGACCTTCGACGGCCCGAGCTTCTGGGGGCATGAGCGGCTCTACATGGAACCGGAGCCGCGCGCGCGGCTGCGCGACATGCGCCTCGACGCGGCCCGGCGGGGCGTGCAGGCCCCGCCCGTCGTGGACTGCCCATGGCTGTGGCAGGCCCTGGAAACGAAGAGGTCCTGAGAGATGACGCCCCAACGCATTGCGGTCGTGACCGGCGCAGGCTCCGGAATCGGCAGGGCCACGGCCCTTCGCCTGGCCTCGGACGGCGACCATGTTATCGTCGCGGAGCGCGACCCGGAGAGCGCCTCGCGCGTGGCCGGCGAGATCGAGAGCGCCGGCGGCAGTGCGGAGACGGCCGTGCTCGACGTCACGGACGCCGCCGCGCTCGATACGGCGATTTCGCGGCTGACGCGGATCGACGTCCTCGTCAACAACGCGGGCATCCTGAGCGTAAAGCCATTCGAGGACCTGCGTCCGGACGATTATCGGCGCATGTTCGAGGTCAACGTCATTGCGGTAGCGGAGGTTTCCCGACGTGTCGTGGCGCGCATGCCCCGCGGCGGCGCGATCGTGAACCTTTCGTCCAGGGCGATCTTCGGCGCCGTCAACTATGCGCATTACATCGCGGCGAAATCCGCCGTGGCGGGGCTGAATCGCGCCATGGCCCTGGAGTTCGCCGATCGTGGCATCCGCGTGAATGCGGTCGCGCCCGGCGCGATCAAGACCCCCATGCTCGCGCTTCGCACCGACACGGACGAGAGCGCTTTTCTCCGGCATCAGCCGCTCGGGCGTCTCGGTATGCCCGAGGACATCGCTGCCGCCATCGCATTTCTCGCTTCGCCTCAAGCCTCGTTCGTCACCGGCCAGATGCTTCTGGTCGATGGCGGGCGCTCCCTGGGTGGCCCCTACGGATTCTAACATTTCAGCGAGCGAAGAGCGCTCCGTTGAATACGACGAAGGACCAGAAGATGAAGATCGTCAGTTTCACGCATAAGGGCCACGATAGCTGGGGCATCGTACAAGGCGACGAAGTCGTCGATGCCGGCGCCGTCGCCGCTCCCGGCGCCCAGGATCTGCGGGGCGCGATCGCCGCCGGCCTGCCGAAGACCATACCGGGTTCGGCGCCGCGAATTCCGCTTTCCGAGATCACCTTCGTGCCGGTCATTCCCAACCCGGACAAGATCTTCTGCATCGGCATCAACTACGCGTCGCATATTGCGGAGACCAACCGTCCCACCCCGACGCATCCCGTGATCTTCATGCGGGTCCCGGCTTCGCAGGTGGGGCATGGCCAGCCGATCCTGCGCCCTTCCGAGTCGACGCAGCTGGATTTCGAAGGCGAACTCGCGGTCGTCATCGGCAAGCCTGTACGCCGGGTCGCCGTCGAAGACGCGCTCGACGCCGTTGCCGGCTATTCCTGCTACAATGACGGCTCGGTGCGTGACTGGCAGCGCCATTCCTCGCAATTCGCGCCGGGCAAAAACTTCTTCCGGACGGGCGGGTTCGGGCCCTGGCTGGTGACGGCGGACGAGATCGCCGATCCAGCCGCGTTGACTCTGACCACCCGGCTGAACGGAGAGGTCATGCAGCAGGCGCCGATCTCCGATCTGGTCTTCGGCGTGGCCGAGCTGGTGGCCTATTGCTCCGTCTTCACCCCTCTCATCCCCGGCGACGTGATCGTCACCGGCACGACGGGAGGCGTCGGGCTGTTCCGTAATCCACCGGTTTTCATGAAACCCGGGGATGTCGTCGAGGTCGAGATTTCTCAGATTGGTACGCTGACGAATACCATATCGGATGATTGAGAGCGCATATCGATGACAGTGGTGGGAAAACCCCGGAAACCGACACGGCTCGCTGGCCGCGCCTCCGCCTCGCTCGTCGAGAGGAGCTCCATCAGGCAGGTGACGCGTCGGCCCGGCCTGGCGGAATACGTCTATGGTCACATCAAGGATTTGATCCTGGACGGCCATTTCACCCCCGGCCAGACCATTCCCGTGGACTCGCTGGCGGAGCAGCTCGCGGTCAGCCGCCAGCCCGTGACGGATGCGCTCAAGAGGTTGTCGCTGGAAGGTTTCCTGGTCATTTTCCCGCAGATCGGATGCTGTGTCCGCGAGTATGAGCCTCAAGAGGTCGGCGACTTCTTTCGCCTTTTCGCGGAAGGCGAGGCTCTCGTCGCCGACCTCCTCGTCGAACGGGCAAAGCCGGACGATATCGCGACGCTGGAAGCGATCTCGATGCAGATCGGTGCTCTGCGTGGTCGTCCCGACGCTCCGGAGGAGATCAGTCGGCAATATCGCGCCCTGAACCGCAGGCTTCACTTCGAGATGCGACGCGCGGCGCGATCGCCTTCGGTGACCGAAGTCGTCGAAACGCTCGGAGACCGAAGCGACTTCTACGTTGCCGCGTCACGCAAGCCGCTCTTCGCGGATCGGCTGCAAACCGCTCACGACGAGCACGAGGCGATTATCGCGGCGGTGCGCGATCGCGCACCGGACCGGGCCCGCGACGTCATGAAACAGCACATACTGAGCATAGGCCAGCGCATTCGGGGCTTGTGAGCTACCGCCTCGCCGGTGGCCCCGCCGGGCGATGGAAACGTCACCGCTGCTTGTTGATGATCGTTACATTTTAGAATTTTAAGATTGAGGCTGAGACGATGAGCAATGTTCCAGTGGTGATTGCGGGTGCCGGGCCGGTCGGAATGACACTTGCGCTGGACCTCGCGCGCCGCGGCGTGCGCACGCTCATCGTCGAGCGGAACGCGACCACGACCCAGCACCCGAAGATGGACATTACCAACTCGCGAAGCATGGAGCTGTTTCGGGCGCTCGGGGTCGCCGACCAACTCCGTGCGGTCGCGGTCCCCTCCTCCCATCCTTTCGACGTTTCCTGGATCACCGATTTCACTGGCTTCGAACTCCACCGCTTCGCTTATCCGTCTGTTGATCAGATGAAGTACCGGATTCGCGAGACGAACGACGGCACGCAACCGCTCGAGCCGCCCATGCGCGTATCGCAAGTCGTCATCGAGCCCGCGCTGCGGAAAGCGCTGGAGCGTGAGCCACTCGTGGACCTGCGCTTCTCGACGAGTTTTTACGGTTTCGTTGCGACCGACGATGGGCTGTCGGTCGAACTCGACGATCTGACGTCCGGAGTCAGGGAAACCGTCGCTTGCCAATATCTCGTCGGCTGCGACGGGGGAGGCAGCCGAGTGAGGCAGATTCTCGAAATCGAACTGGAAGGCCAGGCGCGTGTCATGGAACGATTCATGACCCATTTTCGATCGCCCGATAGGGCGCTGCTGCAGCGATGGGGTGTCGCCTGGCACTACCAATCCGCCTACGGCACCCTGATCGCCCAGAACGACGAAGACATCTGGACGCTGCACTCGCGCTTTCCCGACGGGGACGCCGGCGAGGTCGATCCCAGGGCGCTGCTACGCCGCTTTACCGGGCGGGATATCGAGGCCGAAGTACTAGTCGCAAATCGGTGGGCGCCGCATCTGCTGGTGGCGAAAAGCTATGGCCGCGACCGCGTTTTCCTCGCCGGGGATGCGGCACATCAATATATTCCGACCGGCGGTTACGGTATGAACACCGGAATTGGAGACGCCACGAATCTCGGATGGAAGCTGGCATCCGTGCTAAAGGGTTTCGCCGGCGCGGCGCTGCTCGAAAGCTACGAGGCCGAGCGTCGCCCCATCGGCACGCGAAACTGCCGCGCGGCGGGCCAGCACAACGATATTCGCCGGCGCATCGGCGCGCTGTATTCCGAGCAGTTATATGCCCCCGGTGAGGCGGGTGATGCGGCGCGCGCGAAAGCCTCCGCGGAAATAGCCCGGCTCGGCAATCTGGAGAACGAAGCCTGGGGGATCGAACACGGCTTTGTCTATGCCGATTCGCCCGTCGTCATGGCCGAGCCCGGAGCGCAATTCAGCACCGATCCGGCCAGCTACGAGCCGTCCACGGTTCCGGGCGCACGTCTGCCGAGCACCTTTCTGCCCGATGGCTCGGCGTTGTTCGACCGCCTCGGCGGTTGGCTGACGCTGCTATGTTTCGGCGATCTGTCGGATGTCGGATATTTTGCCGAAGCGGCGCGCGAGCGCAATTTACCGCTGAATGTCCTGAGGATCGCCGCCCCCGAGATCCGCTCGATCTACCAGGCCGAGCTGATCCTGGTCCGGCCCGATCAGCATATCGCTTGGCGCGGCACAGCCATCGCGGATGGCCGTGCCGCGGGCGCCGTCCTGGACCGCACGCTGGGGCGGGCTCGGGACTGAATGAGCCTCGTCCGCCCGCGAGCGGCGCAAGACGAGCCTGCGGGTGCGCAGGCCGGGGTCCGTCCGGAGCGCCACGTCATCCATGCGGTGCCGGTACGGCGTCACGGCGTCAAGCGATGCGAACCGAGAACGAAAAATCGGGAGCCAGAATTGGAAACTGAGACTGATGTCGTCGTGCTCGGCTCCGGTGCAGCCGGATTGGCTGCGGCGATCACCGCAGCGAAATTCGGTGCGAAAGTGCTGCTTCTGGAGAAAGCCGACGTCTTCGGCGGCAGCACGGCGATCTCGGGCGGTGTCGTCTGGATACCGTCTAACAACGCGATGAATGCGCTCGGATTCTCCGACAGTAAGGATGCGGCCAAGGCCTATCTGGGAACCGTGCTCGGCAACAAGGTTCGCTGGGATCTCGTCGACACGTTCCTGGACAACGGGCCGGACATGGTCGATTTCATGCACGCGCAAACCGAACTTCGGCTCGTCCCCCGCGCGCATGCTCCGGACTATTATCCCGCGATCGAAGGCGCGTCGATGGGCGGGAGAACTCTCGATCCTCAGGTCTATGACGGGCGAAAACTCGGAAGATGGTTCTCCGCCCTGAAGCGGCCGATCCCAGAGTTCATGGTTTTCGGCGGCATGATGGTCGGTCGCAAGGAAATCGACCAGCTTCTGGGCACTTTCCGCTCGCCGAAGAACCTGCTGGCAACCGCCGGTATGGTCGTCCGCTATGCGCGCGACCGCATGTTGAACGGGCGGGGCACGCGACTGCTCCAGGGAAATTCCCTGGCAGCGCAATTGTTGAAGTCGGCACTCGATGCGGGCGTAGAACTCTGGTCCAATTGCCAGATCGAGGAGATCGCTGTCGCGGACGACCGGGCCAGCCTCGTAAAGCTGAGCCAGCGAGGGGAGGAATGCGTCGTCCGGGCGCGCCGCGGAATCGTCCTGGCCGGCGGAGGGGCTGCCGCCGACGCCGCCGGCATGCGAGAGCATCTGGCGACGCCCGACAGCCATTTTTCAATGGCACCCCGGACAAATACTGGCGGGCTGCAGAAGCTGGCCGTCGCGCTTGGCGCCTGCATCGACGAGGCTGTGGTCGATCCGGTCAACTATGCGCCGGTTTCCGTCCTGCGCGAAAACGGGCGCGAAATCCGCTTCCCGCACCTGTTTCTCGATCGGGCGAAGCCGGGTCTCATAGCGGTCGACGCGACAGGGCGCCGGTTCGTCGACGAAGCCACCTCCTACCATAACTTCGTTCGGGCCATGATCGCCCAGCCTGCGGGTCGGGCAGTGCCGACCTGGCTCATCTGCGATGCAGCGTTCATCAGGAAATACGGCATGGGCTTAGTTCGCCCGGGCATCGGCTCGCGAAGGCGCTTCTTGAAGTCCGGCTATCTCCGCAGCGGAGCGACGATATCCGAGCTAGCCCGGTCGATCGGCGTGCCAGCGGCGGCGCTGACCGAAGAGGTTACCAGGCACAACCGCTTCTCGATCGACGGGCACGATCCAGATCACGGCAAGGGCGGCAACGCCTATGACCTGCACCAGGGCGACCTTCAGCATGCGCCCAATCCCTGTCTCGGACCGATCGAGCGCCCCCCCTTCTACGCCGTCGCCGTGTATCCGGGGGATATCGGCGCCACGCGCGGCCTGATCACCGATGACCGGGGCCGGGTGCTCGACCAGGCGCGCCGACCGATCCCTGGCCTCTACGCCTGCGGCAACGAGATGAACTCGGTTATGGCCGGCACTTATCCGGGCGCCGGCATCACGCTCGGACCGGCACTGACTTTCGGCTACATCGTCGGGCGCTCGCTCGGCCAGGACGCAGACCGACGTGCAAACTAGGAGGAAACGCCATGGCTTATCTGATCCTCACACGGGACCGCGCTGATGGAGCGGCTATTCGGAACGCTCACCGCGCCGAACACTACGCCTATCTGCAGGCGAGCCAGCATCGCCTGATCGCGTCGGGGGGCATTCAGGACGAGGATGGCCGCTTTGTGGGCGGCTCGATCATCCTCGATGTCGATACCCTCACCGACGCAAAAGCGTTCGCTAATGGCGACCCCTTTTCCAAAGCGGGCCTATTTGACGAGGTTCTGGTCGTGCGTTGGATCAAGGCCTTCTTTGACGGAAAACAGGTACCGCGGGACTCGGGCTAGACACTGTTCGAGCTTGGCTCCCTGGACTCCATTAGAGCGCCAAATCCCACCGCGGCTTCGTGATCGACCTCGTCCGAGGATCCACACCGCCGAAGGGCTTGGCGACGGCCATCACATCCTGCTTGACGTATTCTGCCCGCCACGCGCCCACTTCCTGGTCAAGGGCTGGATCTCGAACGGGGACAAGTATGAGGCGTAAGAGATCGCTCGCGTTTCACTACCTATTTCGTCGATAGAGAGGCCAATATTCGGCATGAGCGAAGCCTATATCTGCGACTATGTCCGCACACCGATCGGCCGCTTTGGGGGCGTGCTCTCATCGGTCCGCGCCGATGATCTCGGTGCGGTCCCGCTTCGCGCGCTACTGGCCCGCAATGCCGGACTGGACCCGGCGGCCATCGACGAGGTGATCTTCGGCTGCGCCAATCAGGCTGGCGACGACAACCGCAATGTCGCCCGCATGGCGCTGCTGCTGGCCGGCCTGCCGGTCTCGGTGTCGGGCACGACGATGAACCGCCTCTGCGGCTCGGGGATGGATGCGGTCATCGCGGCTGCCCGCGCGATCAAGGCCGGCGAGACCGAACTGATGATCGCCGGCGGTGTCGAGAGCATGTCGCGTGCGCCCTTCGTCATGCCGAAGGCGGACAGCGCCTTTTCCCGTCATGCCGAGATCCACGACACGACGATCGGCTGGCGGTTCATCAACCCGCTGATGAAGCAGCAATACGGCGTCGATTCCATGCCGGAGACCGGCGAGAACGTCGCCGCCGATTACAAGGTCTCGCGCGCGGATCAGGACGCCTTCGCCCTGCGCTCGCAGCTCAAGGCCGTCGCGGCACAGGACAACGGCCGACTGGCGCAGGAGATCGTCGAGGTCCAAATCCCGCAGCGCAAGGGCGATCCGCTCGTCGTCGCCAAGGACGAGCATCCGCGCGGCGACACCACGTTGGAGAAACTGGCGAAGCTGCCGACACCCTTCCGCAAGGAAGGCGGCAGCGTCACGGCCGGCAACGCCTCCGGCGTCAATGACGGCGCGGCGGCACTGATCATCGCCTCGGAGGCGGCGGCGAAGAAACATGGCCTGACGCCGCTGGCCCGCATCGTCGCTGGCGCCACGGCCGGTGTCGAGCCGCGCATCATGGGCATCGGCCCGGCGCCCTCGACGCGCAAGCTCTGCACCCTGCTCGGGCTCAAGCCATCCGATTTCGAACTCATCGAGCTGAACGAGGCCTTCGCCTCGCAGGGCATCGCCGTCCTGCGCGAACTCGGCATCCCGGAGGATGCCGAGTTCGTCAACCCGAATGGCGGCGCCATCGCGCTCGGCCATCCGCTTGGCATGTCGGGAGCGCGCATCGCCGGAACGGCGGCGCTCGAACTCTCGCTGACCGGCAAGCGCCGCGCGCTGGCGACCATGTGCGTCGGGGTCGGTCAGGGCATCTCGGTCGCGCTCGAACGCGTCTGATCAAGGCAACAAAGACGGCAGGACAGGAAATGGTGGGAAGAGATGGCGGGAAAGATCTATGACAGCCCGGCGGCGGCGCTGGAGGGCCTGCTCTTCGACGGCATGACACTCATGTCGGGCGGCTTCGGCCTCTCCGGCAATCCCGAGAGCCTGATCCCGGAGATCCGCGATTCCGGGGTGAAGGACCTGACCGTGATCTCGAACAATGCCGGCGCCGACGGTTTCGGTCTCTGGATGCTGCTGGAGAGCCGGCAGATCCGGAAGATGGTCGCCTCCTATGTCGGCGAGAACAAGCTTTTCGAGCAGCAATATCTCGCCGGCGAACTGGAGCTGGAACTCAATCCGCAGGGCACGCTGGCCGAGCGCATCCGCGCCGGCGGCGCCGGCATCCCGGCCTTCTATACGAAGACCGGCGTCGGCACCGTGGTAGCCGAGGGCAAGCCGGTCGAGGAATTCGAGGGGCAGCTTTATGTCCGCGAGACCTGGTTGAGGGCCGATCTCGCCATGGTCAAGGCCTGGAAGGCCGACGAGGCCGGCAACCTCGTCTACCGGCACACGGCACGGAACTTCAACCCGAACATGGCGACCGCCGGCAGGGTGACGGTGGCCGAGGTCGAGGAGATCGTGCCGGTCGGCTCGCTCGATCCGGAGGCGATCCACACGCCCGGCATCTATGTCGACCGCGTCATCCTGAGCACGATCAACGAGAAGCGTATCGAGAAGCTCACGACCCGCAAAAGGGAGAACGCCTGATGGCCTGGACCCGCGAGGAGGTCGCTGCACGCGCGGCCCGCGAACTGAAGGACGGCTACTACGTCAATCTCGGCATCGGGATCCCGACGCTGGTGGCGAACTATATTCCCGACGGCGTCGACGTCACGCTCCAGTCGGAGAACGGCCTGCTCGGCATCGGCCCCTTCCCCTATGAGGGCGAGGCCGATCCCGACCTGATCAATGCCGGCAAGCAGACCATCACTCTGCTGCCGAGCTCGAGCTTCTTCTCCTCGGCGGACTCTTTCGCGATGATCCGGGGCGGCCATATCGACCTGACCATCCTGGGTGCCATGGAAGTCGCCGCCAATGGCGACATCGCCAACTGGACCATTCCCGGGAAGATGGTGAAGGGCATGGGTGGCGCCATGGATCTCGTCGCCGGCGTCAAGAAGGTTATCGTCGTGATGGACCACGCCAACAAGGCGGGCGAATCCAAGGTGCTGGAGCGCTGCACCCTGCCGCTGACCGGCGCCGGCGTCGTCGATCTGATCGTCACCGACCTCTGCGTGATGAGCTGCGACAAGGCCGGCCGCACGGGGCTCACATTGGTCGAGCTCGCACCCCGCGTCACGCTCGACGAGGTCAAGGCCAAGACCGGC
Organism: Methylobacterium sp.; assembly: GCA_013823325.1. Taxonomy (GTDB): domain Bacteria; phylum Pseudomonadota; class Alphaproteobacteria; order Rhizobiales; family Beijerinckiaceae; genus Allobosea; species Allobosea vestrisii. Next base: position 15,724 of record PNLY01000054.1, on the reverse strand, counting down.
GCAAGCTTCACCGTGGCACAGAACCTCGCAAACGCCGCGTGAGCGGCCTCCTCCGCGCGAGCCGGCGGCGACCCAAGCCATGATGGTCGCGTTTTCGAATATCGGGCACTCGCGAACGAAGCCCTCATTCAAGTTGAGGTCGCAAGCCCCCGCAAAAGTTCGAGCAGGAGCGCCATGGCCGGAGGTCAGGACGCGGGACTTTTGGTGATGATATTGCGATCCAACACTCACCCCGTGCTCGGCAGGGTTCTGGCAAGGCATTCGTTTCGCGGTCTCCGCAACGACTGTCCGAGCGAATTTTGATGAGGCAGGGGCCCGAATATCGGACCTAGCTTCGCGAATGTCCTAAATTGCCTCACCGCTATCCGGCCGAGCTTCGGGCCGCACCACGAGCTCGTGGTCAACCTCGTGCGGGGATACGACCAGCGCCAACCCACCACTCTGCACCGACACCCCGCGCTCGGCCAGGAAGAGGACGGCCTCTGCGTCGCTCCGGTCCCAGAGGACCCCGCCATAGTCGCGGGCATGGTCTCGCAACTGGCTGAAGCTCTGCGCACCGAGACCACGCGCGATGGCCTCCAGAGCATGGGTATGACGAGCCTCCGTGAAGACGGCGCGCGCATCGCGCTTCATCTTCGCCATCGTCGTCTTGTTCAGCCTGATAAGCGCGTCGTGCACGGCACACTCCGATTCTAGGATACCAGCAATGCTAGGACTGGATGGCGAGCGAGCAACCGCGCAAGCTCACCTGTCGCGGATTTTCACGCGTGTGTCCCGGATTTTCACATCATCTGGCGTTGTCAGCTCGTCTAACGCGATTATTAGTCGGTTATTGGCGAGCTTCGGCCGGCCGGCACGATCGCCGGCAAACTCGAGCGTGCGAGGCTGCCATCGGCAGCGACACGTCGGACATCGTCACGTCGCCATGTCGTACCTGAAGAAAGTTTTGGAGCGCCTCGAGAAGGCTCCGGAGTTCCTGTCCACCGGCGCAGTCGCGCAAATCCTCGAAGTCGACGCGGCGGCGCTCAACAAGCAACGCAGCCGCGGCAGCGGACCGCCCTTCGAGCAATTGCCTGGATGCCGCCCGGTCTACAGTCGCGACACCCTCATCCAATGGGTCAAAAGCGGCACGGCCCATAAGCCCCAGGGGATGGGCCACTAGTGTTCATCCCCGTCCTTTGCGGCGCTCGCGCGACCTCGGCGTAAGGCGACGTCCCTGCTGCTCTAGGGAGGCGGCTGCAGCAAGCTCTCCGGCACGGCGCAGTGCCGACGCCGCACCGAAGGTCTTCCGGGCACCCTTCGCCCAGCTTTCCACAGTGGACTTTTGGGTTTCAGAGCCACTCCGATGAAGGGTTTGAATGCCCGCCATTATAGCCGGCCCTAGAGCCCGGTGGACCGCCTCGGTTAAATCTGTGTTCCAGCCCATCGACATATGATGCATAGCGATGCCCGCGAGGACGCGCTGCTCGCGTGGCACGCTGTCGAACTCGAACGCCGGCTGCGCCCGCTTCTCGGCTAGGGTATTGTCCGACCTATCAGGCTCTTTGGCCGTCAGCCGAAGCGAGGGCGCCTCGGCGTGAGCCTTCCTCCGGCGTGAGGCGATCAGCTTGTAAGCCTCCTCGCGTCGCGCCATAGCTTGGTCCTTCAGCATGATCGTCGCGAGCACGCCCGCGCCGACCGCCATGGCGAAGCTGCCTCCCGCCAAGAGGGCGCCGGAAGCGGCCAGCGCAAAGGCGGCCTTGCGAGTCCTGGGCGACTGAAGAATGCGGGCCGCACGGAAGGCGCGGTCGATGCGACGCTGATGAAGCGACTGGGCCAGCCTCTCAGCTGCACGCGTTGCTGCGCGAAGCGCCCTGAGAGACATGCCTTCTTGGCCTTTCGGTTGCGCGTCTCGCTGGCGGCGCAACCTCGAAAAGAACGTGTCGACTTCGCCATCGATGACAGTCTCGAAGGCGCCGCGTCGGATTTCCCGGTCGGCAAGGGCCTCGGCCCGGCGGTGGGACGCGACGAGCGCGTCACGCACAACCTCGGCCAAAGGCCTTGCCTGAGCCCGCAGGCGCGCCAATTCATAGTTGTCGACGAGAGACGGCAAAGCCATCCCGGCTAGGGTTCGCCCCAGCGAATAGGCCGCGCCCGACCGCAGGTGGACGAGCATCAGCGCGTCTCGCCGATCGCCGACCGCTATGGCGAACTCTCCCTTGCCGAGAGCGCGAGGAAGCGAGGGTGGTGCCCCCGTCGAAGCCAGGGCGTTTGCAAGTCGGCGCCGGAACTCCTTGGGCGGCATTTTGGTTCGGGCGCCCTGCTGCCGGTCATTCTCGGTGTCGCCATTGCGGTTGCGGACAGGCTCATAGCGGGAGAGGATAGCGGCCATGGCAGCCTCACCTCGCGCCGCCAAGGCCTCCTCGTTTTTCCGGATCCGCGGTCCTGGGACGATATCTTCCCCGAACTCGATCTCGAGAATCCGAGAAGCCAATTCGTCGGCCTGGTAATTCAGCTTCGACGAAAGGACCCGCCCCGTCGCCGGATTCACCGCCGCATAGAGCAGGTGAACGTGGAAGGGGCGATTGCCCTTGTAGTGGACGATGACCTTGCGCGGCTGGTCGGCCGGGATTCCGTGCTCGCGCTCGACGACCTCGATCATCCGCAGCAACCCTGCCTCGTCGAGTGCCAGGAACGGTGAGCATTTGATATGTGCGACCCTGTTCTTCGCCCGCACGTTCGACGCGCCCAACGCGGAGTACATCTCCAACGCCAGATCGAGATCAGCTGGGCAGCCCCGGTCAAGGTCGGTCCGAGCCACGACCCGCTCGTTGTTCTCGGCGTCGAGAAGATGCCGGACTCTGCCCGGATCATCGCCGACGAAGCTGGAGCGGATGATCATGACCGGCGCCGCTTCAACGTCGCGATCACACACGCCAGAGCCGTCTCGAGACTGGACCGAAGGCGGTCGAGATCATGGATTGCCTCCGCATGCTTGCCGCCAGCATTGAGCCGTGCCGCGATCTGGTTGAGGTTGTTTCCCAGGCGTCCAAGATCGCCGAGAAGCTGCCGCAGGATCGCGGCATTCGCGATGGCGCGGCGCACATGGCTCAGCTTCGCCACCATGCCGAGGTCGCGGGCGACGATCCGGCGTGCGAGCTGACCGGCCGTTAGCCCCTGAGCGGCCGCCACCTCCATCAGCTTGGCTCTGTCGGCAGGCGGCAGCCGGAAACTGACCGGTCTCGTAAGGTCTTTAGGTTCATTGTTCCGGGTCGTCATCGACGAACCTTCCGTGCGTAGCGCGGACAGAATCCCGACTCGCCCTCCGAGGCGGCGGGGGTCCACGGGGGCAGCGCCCTCTGGCCAGAAGACATGTAACAAAGCGCGCTTTGTCTACATGTCGTCACTGGCCTAATATCGCCACTAAGTTCTATATGAAAATAAACTTCATATAATCATATAATAATCGCGTTATTATCACTGTCATAATCGTCGCTATAAAACTGGCTATAATTAAGATATGAGGCGCAGATCCGACGCTTATAACGTACCATTTGTCCGGTATGTCACAAAAGTCGCCGATGACTTGTTGATCGAGGACCGAAGCCCTGCCACCACTTTCCGTTGAAAGGAGGTGACAGATGACGGCTGCAGACAAGGTTCAAGACGCGGTCGCGCGGCTGGAGAGGATCAGCCCTGACCGGTGCAAACGCCAGACCGTCAAGGACCAGATCCGGGTGATGATGCCGGCGATCGAGGCGGCGCGGCGTAGGGACATGCTCTGGAAGGAGATCCACGCCGAAATCCTGGCGGCAGGCATCCCGATCGAACCTCAGGTCTTGGCCAACTATGTCTGTGCGCTGCGTCGGGAAGTCCGCCCCACTTCCCTGAACGACGGAGCTGACGAGGACGAGCCCCCGCAAGACGCGGTCGTCGTTCGGCTCCCTCGCCGCGGCCCGCCCCAGGCTGGGAGTTCGTCGCCGCAGCCTGCCGGCGCGCGCACTGGCGAACCGCTCCGGAAATCAGAACCAACCGCCGCTGAGCGGGAGCCATCTCTCTCTCACGCCGGCACGGCCCCGGGCTCGGGAGCGCAGCCCGAGCAGTATGTCGAAACCCTCAATGGCGACCGGCCGACCAAAGTCAGCCGCCCGAAATGAACCTGAAAGCGAAAGGAAAAACATTATGAACCGAAACGGGAACAGGACCGGCAGCAAGCCGATCGGGAGCGGGTTTCCGCCCGTACTGATCATCGTGCTCGAAGGAAAGGGTGGTGTGGCCAAGAGCGTCACCGCCGACGCCGTCCACTACACCTTCGCCAGCCTGGGCTGCGCCACCCTCGCCGCCGAGAGCGATACGACGAATTCGATCATGAGCTCGATTCACGACGACGTTGTCTTCGTCAACGTCATGCGGCCGGGGTGGCACACGATCATCGGCGAGCACCTGCTGAAGATGGGCCAGCCCGGAGGCGCCGACGCCGTCGTCTTCGACACCGGCGCCCGCGACGATGTCCATGTTCGCGCGAGGCTCGACTACTTCGCCCATACCATGGCCCGTGTCGGCGGAAGGGTCCTCGTCATCCGACCCGTGACGACCTCGGGCTCCGCCCAGCGCAACGCGATCGACTTCGCGATGTCGACCGACGGCACCACGATCGCGACCGTCTTCATGCAGGTCAGGGCCCAGGGCCGCACGGAAGAGCATTTCGGCAGGTGGCAGAGCACCGGGAGCCTGAGGAAGGCGAAGGAGAGCGGCGCCGTCGACACCTGGATCGATGATCTCGGCGTCGAGGAGGCTGACGAGGCGGTCGCGCTCGGCCTGAGCTTCGCCGACGTCGCGGCCGAGAATTTCGCCAGGGCCGGGGAAGGCGCGGGCGAAGCGAGGGCGTATTTCGACGAGGCGAAGGTCCTCTGGTTCCAGGACTGGCTCGAGACGCAGAAGGCGCGTTGGCTCCCGGTCTTCCGGCAGGCGCTCGCGAATCGCAAGGTCGCCTCGCAGCACGTGGTTGAAACCGCGCCGTGATCGATCCCGCCCGCCGCAGGCAGCTGATCCGTGAGGTCGGGACCCGGCGCATCCTCGCCGCTCCTGACCTCACGGACACCTGGAGCCGCCGGCTCGCCGCCATGGTGAAGCCAGCCGCCGTCATTCGGGCTCTTGTGATCGCATCCGTCTCCATCGCCATTGCCGCCTGCGCCAGCCTAGCCGCCGGCTACAGTCTCACCGACCGCGACGGCACTCGTCTTTCTCGCCTCGTCGTCGATCTCGTGCCGGACGTTGCCATCCTGTCCGACGCCGATCTCCGGATCCGTTTCCGGGCGGCCGCACGGGCGATCACTTTCATCGACCAGGCGATTATGGCGAGGCCCGCCGACCCTGCTTCGCTGACCTGGTTCGAGCGCGTCTTCGGCAGGCCCGCACCGCAGGTTGATCCCGGTCGCGAGGCTGTCCTTATCGGCATCGTCGATCGGTTGGCCGCCTTGCCCGCCGATCAGCGCGCCGATGCCATCGAAAACATGGTGCTGTGGGTCTCAATAGGCCAAAACCAGGAGGCGTGGAAAGTGATGAAGAGCATCGCCGGGCTGCTTCCAGAAGCCCGCAAAGCCCTTCTCGCTGATGACTTTGGAGGGCTGCGTCAGGTCCTCACTTGGCTACACGAGCGGCAAGCAGGCATCCCCACCTCCGAAAACCTCTCGGCAGCCGTCCAGCGCCATCGACTGGAGCTCGCCAATGAGAACAAGGCCCTTGAAGCCGTGAACCAGTCACTGCGCCAGGGTGCCGAAGACATCCGCAGCCGCCGCTTCGCATGCCGGCGCCAAACTTCTGACCTCGAGACCTGTCTCGGGCGAAAAGCACCCTGATGACCACCTTCCCAAGCTTGAAAGGAAATTCCGATGTCCGATCTCGACCTTGACAATGACACCATTCGCGACTTCGACGAAATGTGGTTCCACCACTCGAGTCAGCTCATCACGATGCGCAACATCTCGCCTAAGCGGGCCGCCGCGACGTCCCTAGCTCTCCTTCGTCGGGTTTTCACCGACGATAAGGCCTTCGAGAGCTGGCTTATCCGGAAGGGCCTTCCTGTTTCCGTGCCGGAATAGGAAGCCAAGGGTGCCAAAACGCGCGCACCCGCTGGTCGGTCAGCCGAGAGGAAGGACCACGCGAAGGCAGCAACTCCCAGACGATGCTACTTGCGGCTGCAATTTCGGCTTTGTAGCCTCGGAGTCACCGCGAGATCACCGTGAATGGCCAAGCTGAATGTCAACGCAAGAGTACCAGCCCCGGTGGAGCCGTGATCTCGTTCGCTTCCTCCCCCTGAAAAGCCAGTTCCTGCTGACCGGCAATGTCAGGGACCTGCAGACCCGCCAAGCCGGTTCCCAAGTCATCGCCCAGCCTATGGGCGCCGTACTCTCCGCGACGCTCGCCGAGGCCGGATACGCCAACGTCATCGGCTTCGACCCGATGAACGGCTTCAGCGTCATTCATACCACAGACCCCGACGGCGCCGACGCGGTTCTTTCGAGACTGGGACTCACGCCGGTTGACGGCCGCGCATCCGGAGGGTCGGATCTCCTCGGTATGGCGTTAGAGAGGCTTGTCGGGCAGGCCGGAGAGCCCATTGCCTTGGTCGCCGACTTCGCCGCGCGCTTGACGATCCGCCCCGAGGCTCTCTCGGCGGCCGAGCATCACCTCTTCACGCGGGCCCTCATCCTCAGCCACAGCGCGAGTGCCCGCCCCTGGGGGCCGAACCGCACCCCCCGGTTCAACACGGTGATCTGGCTCGCCGACAGAGAGGGAGACTTGCCGGACTGGTTGATCGTCGGAAACCCCCGCCTCCGGCACGTACCCGTGGCCGCCCCCGACAGGGCGGCGAGAAGGGCTGTAGCTCCATCCCTCGTCCGAGGGCTGCCCGGCGCGCGGGAGGCCACGCCAGAGGACGTCGGTAGGGCCGAGGACGACTTGGTCTCCTCGACTGAGGGGATGCTCCTCAGCGACCTGAGCGCCGTCGTTCAGCTGGCACGCGCCGAGGGGGTCGTCGTCGGCGAGGTCTCGGAGGCCGTCCGCCGTTACAAGGTCGGGGTGACAGAGGACGCCTGGCGGAAGATCGAGACTGACCGAATTCGAGGCGGCGCAGAGACCCTGTCCCGCCGGGTTATGGGCCAGGACCATGCCGTCGTCCACATGCTGGACATCGTCAAACGCGCCGCCACCGGCATCGGCAGCCGGCGGGGCTCTGGGCGGCCACGAGGTATCGCCTTCCTTGCCGGTCCAACGGGCGTGGGAAAGACCGAGCTGGCGAAATCGGTCACGGAACTGCTCTTCGGCGACGAGACCGCCTACATCAGGTTCGACATGTCCGAGTTCAGCGCGGAGCATGCGGATCAGCGCCTCATCGGCGCTCCGCCCGGGTATATCGGCTACGACGTCGGCGGCGAGCTGACCAACGCGATCCGGGAAAAGCCGTTCAGCGTCGTGCTCTTCGACGAAATCGAAAAGGCGCATCCCCGCATCCTGGATAAGTTCCTCCAGATTCTCGATGACGGAGTGCTGACCTCCGGGCGTGGCGACCGCGTGTACTTCTCCGAGTCGCTGATCGTTTTCACCTCGAATTTGGGTATCTACTCAACGGCGGCGGACGGCAGCCGCGTCGCAAACGTCCTGCCGGAGCAGCCATATGAAGATGTCCGTTCCCGCGTGCGCGTCGAGATCGCGAACCACTTCAAGCTCGTCCTGAACAGGCCTGAGATCCTGAACCGCTTCGGCGAGAACGTGATCGTCTTCGACTTCATCAGGCCGGAGGTGGCCGAGCGCATCTTCGCGTCCATGGTCGACGGCGTGCTCCGAGACGCCACCGCGGCCGGGCATTCGGTGACCCTCGGGAACGAGGCGCGTGAGACCCTGCGTCGCCTCTGCACGGCCGACCTCTCGAATGGCGGGCGCGGTATCCGCAATATGATCGAGGCCCACCTGATCAACCCGCTCGCCCGCGCCTTGTTCGACCGCGCCGCCATAGGTCCCGTCCAGATCGTGGCGGTCAGGCCCGGTCCCGTGACGCAGCTGGAGGTCACGGACGCGTGAAGGTCGCAGTGTCGCGCTTGCATTTTCCGGTCACGGCACTCGGCCCCGGACAGCGTGTCGGCCTGTGGTTCCAGGGTTGCTCGCTCCGCTGCCCCGGCTGCATCTCCGTGGACACCTGGGACGCAAGCCTAGGTGGCACCACGATCGCCGAGCTGCTGGGCGCGGTGGAGCCTCTCGTGCCGGACGCATCCGGCCTGACCGTCTCCGGCGGCGAACCGTTCGAGCAACCGGCGGCACTCGCGGAGGTGCTTCGCTTCTGGCGCCGGCGCTCGGCGACGTCGATCCTAGTCTTCACCGGTTACGAGATCGAAGACGTCGCGCCCTGGCTCGGCCGGAACCCCGGCCTCGTAGACGGTCTCATGACGGGTCCTTACCGGTCGGAGCTCAGCCAGACGATCGCCATGCGCGGCAGCGACAACCAGCGGCTCCACAAGCTCACCCCCCTTGGACAGGAATTCGGGGCGTTCGACCGGCCGCTGACGCCGGCCGACCGGGCGCTGGATGTGATGTTCGACGACGACGGGGCTGCCTGGTTCGCCGGCATTCCCGCCCGCGGCGACTTCGCGCGCCTCAGGCGCGCGCTGTCGGGCGCCGGCCACGACGTTCAGATGTCGGACTCGATCCGGAACTTGGCACCATGATGCGCTTCTGCCCCAACTGCGAGACCGAGCGGCCGGTTGCCGAGCTTCTGTGCGAGGGGGAGGCTAACGGGCATCCATGCGGCTGGGACCTATCCGGGCTTCCTATCCGGCCAGAGGGTTGGAGGCCGGAAGCAGCGAAGCCTCCAGCTCAAGATGTGCCCGCGCCGACATGCCCAAATGGGCACCCTGTCGATCCCGGTGACTTGATGTGCCCGGAATGTGGGGCCGACCTCGATGTTGGGGTTGATGTCCCCTCCGCCTCCGAGCTCGCCGGTTCGGCTGAAGACAGCCAGGCGGACGATGTCGCCGGCCATCCATCCGCGCCGGATGGATGGCGGATTATGCGGCGGCTGCCGCCTGCCGGCCATGTCCGTGAGAGCTTCGTCGCCGAACGCGCCGGCGACGGCAGGAGCGGAATCCTCTCGATCTACACTGCCGGGAGCGACCCCGACCCGGAGATTTACCTCGCGCTCGGGACCGTCTCGACCGGACATGTGCCCGAGGTTCTCGAAACCGGCCGCGTCGGCGAGCGGTCATACGAGATCACCGAGTTTATTAGCGGCGGGACGCTGGCGGATGTCGGTGTCGCCGCGGGTGACATCGCCCACCTCCGGCAGGTCTTGTCAGAGGTCGGGACGGCGCTGGCAGCCCTGGGAGAATGTGGCCTGCGCCACCGGGACCTACGGCCGGACGCAATCCTAGTCCGGTCACGGCAGCCGTTGGACCTCGTCATCGCCGACTTCGGCTCGGCTCGGCTCTCGGACTATGACCTCGACGTCGTCTCGCCTCTCGAGACAACCCGCTACACCGCACCGGAGGCGCTTGCGGGAGGCGTCGCGGCGGCGAGCGACTGGTGGAGCCTCGGCATCATCCTCCTCGAGCTGATGACGGGCGGCGACTGCTTCGCCGGCGCCGATGACCAGACCTTCCTCATCAGCGTGATTACGAACGGGGCTCCGATCCCCGAAGGGCTGCCGCCTGACGTGGACACGCTGTTGCGAGGGCTGCTCTCCCTTGACCGCCGGGCGCGCTGGTCCTGGCCGGAGGCACGGCGGTGGATCGCTGGAGACATCCCAGACGCCCCCTCGGCACGGCGGGAAACCGAAAATGCTGAAGGCCGGCGCTCGATCACTCTGGGCGGAAGCCGCCACTCGTCGCCCCAAACATTCGCCCTCGCCGCCGCCGAAGCGCAGCGCTGGGACGAGGCAAAGGACCTTCTGGAGCGCGGGGACCTGTCGACGTGGTTGGAGGAGGCCGGCCATGACCCCGTGCTTCGCCGGGCCGTCAGGGCGGCCGCCACCTTGGAAGAGGCGTCACCCGACCTGCGTCTGTCATTGGCGCTCAAGGCTATGAACCCACTGATGCCACTCGTGGTCCGGGGAGAGATCGTCACCCCTGGGTGGCTCCTGGAGCATCCTGACGAAGGTTACGCGCTCGTCACAGGGCCGATCCCCGAGCGGCTTGAGCGCGAGGGAAGCGAGGGATGGCTTGGACGGCTTCAGCGGAGGGAGGCCCGTGTCCGCGAGCGGGCGCGCCAGCTCGACGTCGAGATCGACGAGGCCGAGTTGCGCGTCGCCGCCCTCTCGACCTCCAGAAGCAGGCTCGCCGCCGTCTGGGATGAGAAGCGGCGGATCCTCCCGGATACGGACCATGCCGGACTGGCGGCGCTGACAGAGCGCCGCGTCACCGAGGAGGAGGACCTGATCCTGCTCCTCAGCGCCGCCGTCGGACAATTCAGGTCAGCCGATGCGATCGTGGACGAGGCCGCCACGACGGCGGGACGCGCTGGCGTCACCACCTATGACAGGGACGCGGCTCTCGCGGTCATCGCCCGCCCGCGGCGGGAGATCCACTCCGAGATCGAGCGCCGGCTTGAAGGCTTCTCGCGATGCGGACTGGACCGCGTTGACGAATGGGCCGACCAGTTCCGCCTGGAGCGCCGCCTGCCGCTGGCCAGGGCGCTGTCGCTGCTGGCAGTGCCGGAGGACGCGTGGCGCCAGCCCCCGCGCCAGACATATGTCGCGACGCTCCTCGACTTCTTCGCCAAGCGCATCACCGGGGCCATCATGCGGGGGCCGCTGACGCGCATGGTGATCGGCAAGGCGTCCGCGAGGATCGACTTGCCCGAGATCAACGGGGAGAGGCGCTCCGCCGCGAGCATCCTCGACCATATCCTGCTGCGCAACGACCAGGCCATCGACATCGACCCGGCCGTGTTCGCGGCGAATCCGCAGGTCGAGCGCCGGATCCGCACGCTCCACTCGCACGCGACGCTTTACCGCCGCGATACGGGCATCGACGGCCTCTACATGGGCTTCCCGTTCCTGGTGATGCAGGAGACCCGGGCGACGACCCGACCGCGGATCGCGCCGATCATGCTGTGGCCAGTCAAGATCAATCCGGAGGTCGGCGCGCGCGGGCGCATTTCGGTCTCCTTCGACCGCGACCGCGAGGAGGTGCGGCTGAACCCCGCCCTTGAGGCGCTGCTCGGAGCCGAGGAGGCGCGGCGGTGGCAAGAGGTCTGCGACGACGTCCTCCGCCGGGCGACCGTTACCGCCGCAGAGGCCGTAGAGGCGTTCGCCGGCTTCGTAGCGGTGGGCAGCGATTCCCTCCGACCACTTCCAGGCTCGGATCTTCGTCTCAAGCCAGGAGAGGATAGGGTCGAGGCATCCGCGGCGCTGTTCCATCTAGGCTTCATGGGCCAGGCCGTGATGGAGGACCTGCGCCAGCTCAAATCCAGGCCGCCTGAGGGGACGAGCCTCGAGACGGCGCTGAGGATGACCGAGACTGCGCCTGCGGAGGATGGCCCATCGGAGCGCGTGCCGGAGCGATCCCGGTTCTTCACCTCGGAAAGCGACCCTTCGCAGGAGGCGGCCGTCCTGGAGGCCCGCGCCGGCAAGGGCCTGCTCGTCGAGGGACCGCCGGGGACGGGCAAGAGCCAGACCATCGTCAACATGGTAGCGGACGCGATCGGCACCGGCAGGACGCTTCTGGTGGTCTGCCAGAAGCAGGCGGCGATCGAGGTCGTGCACAAGCGCCTAGAGGCCGCCGGCCTCGGCGGGCGCGTCGTGATGGTCAATGACGTCAACAAGGACCGGGAGCCGGTCCTGCGGGCGGTGCGCGAGCAGCTCGAGGAGATCTTCCAGCGGCCGCGCGGCCCCGCGGGATGGCAGCAGCAGCGCGAGCAAGCCGCCGCGCGCGTCGAGGCGCTGGAGCGTAACCTAGACGAGCACCACGGCGCGCTGCACGCCCTCGACGAGCCGACGGGCCTATCTTACCGGTTGATCCTCGGCGATCTCATAGAACTCGCCAGCGAGGGGGCGACGCCGTCCCTGCCGGCGCTCCGCCAGAATCTCGCGGCGTTGGACGTCGGTGGGCTGACGATGCTGCAGGAGGAGCTCGCCCCGACCGCGCGGCTCTGGCTGGCCGCCCGTTTCGAGGGCAGCCCGCTGGCGAGCACGCGCCCGTTTGCCGCGGACCCCGGAACGGTCGAGGTCTTCTCCGCGGCATTGCGCGAATTCGCCGAGGTCGAGGGGGAGCGGGCCGCCGTCATCGAGAGGACGCCGGGCGCTCTCGCGATCAGCGAACCGGAGCCCTACCGGAGCTTCGCGGCAAGCCATGGGGCCGCGCTGCGTCAGCTTGGCGAGGATCAGCGGTCGCTTCTCGCGCGTTGGCTCGACCTCCTAGCGGGCGTTCGAGAACGCGGGCCGGGGAAGACATCCGTCCAGGTCGAGCTCGCCTCCCTCCGGCATGCCCTTGCCGAACTACCGCCCGACGATGCCCCTGACGACGCCGTAGCCCTCGCCCGGTCGCAGAGCGATGCGGACCTTAAAATGTGGAAGGCCATTTCCGACCGCCTCCTCGCGCCCCCCACCTTCTTCCAGAGGCTTTCTCCAGGTCGTTGGATGTCCGCGTCGCGGCGCCGGTCCCTGCTGAAGTCGGCAGGCCTCTCCGACCCGCGCGCGTTTGGCGACGCGCTCCATCGGGAAAGTCGACTGCGGCCCCTCCGCGCCCGAATCATGGCGGCTCAACAGCAGATCGGCGAAGCGGACGGCCAACTGCCCCTTCGCCGTGTCCCCGAGCTCGCCGACGCCGTCTCAAGCGCCATCGCGCGCCTTTCCGCCAGCGAGGCCATCGTGGCCAGGCTCGAGGACTATCCCTCACGCGATGCTGCCTTCGCGGTCGCCCGGAAGGCCGACGCCGCGGCGGTCGACGACCTATTGCTCGCAATCGGGCGAGGCCTGATGAGACACGCCTCGAGGGAGAAGAGCCGCGAGGCGCTTTCCGCCCTCGGCCCTTGGATGGCGGACGAATGGTTGGGGGCCTCGGCCTCCGCCATTTCTGGTGATCAGTCCAACGCGGGCAGGATCGATCCCGTCGTCGGCGTCATCGCCCACACAGCTTCCTATCAACGGTTCCGCGCCCGCGCGTCGCAACTCGAACCGCTGACGATGACGGTCTTCTCCAGACTGGCGACGATCAGGGAGACCCTCGAAGCCCTGCCTGCGGAGCAGCTGGAGCCCGTCGTCCGGAGGATCATCGGGACGGAGGGAAGGCTTGCCTGGAAGGGACGCATCGAGCAGGCCCACCCGGCACTGCTGCTCGACGCCGGCGAGCTCGAGGGCAAGGCGCAGCTCCTCGCGACGGCCGACCGCGAGCTGCGGGCCTTCAACAAGCGCCTCCTGGTCGAGGGGATCGACGTTTCGAAGCTGCGCCCCCTCCGCGATTGGGAGGATATCACCCGGCTCCGGGGGGCCCGCGCGCGGCGCATGCGCGAATTCGTGGAGCGCGGCGCCGATCTGGGGCTGATGGCGCTCCGCCCGGTCTGGCTCGTGAACCCGGACGTCGCAAGCCGCCTCCTGCCGCTCCGCAAGGCGTTCTTCGACACCATCATCTTCGACGAGGCGTCGCAGATGCCGATCGAGTACGCTTTGTCGGCCCTGTTCCGGGCGCGGACAATGATCATCAGCGGCGACGAGAAGCAGATGCCGCCGACGGCTTTCTTCTCGAGCCGCGTCGAGAACGACGAGGCCGGGATCTTCGAGGGTGCCACGGCCGAGGAGGACCTCGACGACGAGGAGCGGGAGGCCGCGCAGGAGACTTGGAACCGGCGCGAGATCAAGGACTGTCCCGACCTGCTGCAGCTGGGCAAGATCGTGCTCCCCAGCCGGACCTTGGAGATCCATTACCGCTCGGCCTTCCGGGAACTCATCCAATTCAGCAACGCGTCCTTCTACGCTGGCCGCCTGAACGTGCCGGCACGGCATCCGGCTGAGGAGATCCGGCGCATCCGGCCGATCGAGCTCATCCGGGTTGACGGCGTTTACGGCGACCAGACCAATCCCGCCGAGGCAGAGCGCGTCGTAGACGTCGTCCGCGACATTTGGCTCAGCGCCGCGGGGGCGCCGCCAACCGTCGGGGTCGTGAGCTTCAACCGGAAGCAGGCCGACCTGATCGAAGAGGCCCTTGAGGCGCGAGCCGAGGCCGACCCTGCTTTCCGGACGGCGCTGTCGCGGGAGCGGGACCGGGTCGAGGGTGGCGAGGACATGTGCTTCTTCGTCAAAAACGTCGAGAACGTGCAGGGCGACGAGCGCGACGTCATCGTCTTCTCTTCGACCTTCGGAAAGAACGCGCAAGGCACCTTCCGCCGGTCCTTCGGCGTTCTCGGCCAAGTCGGCGGGCAGCGGCGGCTCAATGTGGCCGTCACGCGGGCGCGCAAAAAGGTCATCCTGGTGACGTCGATGCCGATCGCGTCGATTTCGGATTTCCTCGCGACCAGGCGCCAAGCCTCAAGCGCGCGGGACTTCCTGCAGGCCTACTTCGAGTACGCCGCCCTGGTGTCGAGCGGAGATCTCGAAAGCGCGCAGTCGCTCCTCTCGCGCCTCAGCCCAGAGCGGTCCCGGCAGGAAGGCTACGCCGGTGGCCAGGACGGCCTCGAGGCTGCCGTCACGGAAGAACTGAGGGCGTTGGGCTGGGAGCCGACGAACGTCAGGGAGGACGGCGCCTTCGGGATCGACCTCGCCGTCGAGGACCCACGTACGGGCCTGTTCGGCATTGGCATTGAATGCGACGCGCCGCGCCATCCGCTCCTTGAGCGCGCCAGGGCCCGGGAGGTCTGGCGCCCGCAAGTCCTGCGGCGGTCGGTACCGGTCCTGCACCGCGTCTCCTCGCACCGCTGGTTCCATGAGCCGGAGGTGGAGCGGGCGAGGCTTCGCGATGCCGTCGCCCAAGCCTTGGGAGAGCGGAATTGAGCGGCCCCAAAGTCGTAAGGATCGTCACGCGGGAGGAGCACGAGGCGATCTGCCGGGGCATGCTGGCCCGGATCGACGCTGCGCTAGAGCAGTGGGCAGAGGCAGGGCGGCGAAACGATTGCCTAGACGCGCCGGCTGTCGAAGCTGCCCGTCGGCGCCGTGACGCCCTGGCCGCGCTCGCTGCCCAAGGCAGGTTCGCGGAGATGCAAGCGCAGGCTCCTGCGGAGGAGTCGTTCCTGCGGTCGGACATGCGCTTCCGCCTTGAGAAGGCCGCGGCCGCCAAGGTTGCCGCGCGCACCCATGCCCGTCGACGAAGCGAGGCGGCGGCGACACTTATCAGGGCTGCTGCCGCCTCTGGCGTCGCCCTCCCTGATGGGGTGATGAGCGGCCTTGAGCGAGGCGAAGAGGCCGCACTAGCGGAGGGGTTCCGAGCGCTTGCGGCGAAAAGGCCGACTTCCCAGCAAAAAGGCACCTTGGCGGACCAACTCCGCCCTGGCGAACACGCCCTGGCGTTCTCCGACTGGCTCGCCGCACAGCCCGCAGCGCCGACAAACCCGGATATAGATCGGATCGAGGCCCGTCTCGAGGAGCTGGGAGCCCTCGGCCAGGTCGGGGCAGTCGAACCCCTCCGGAAAAGGCTCAACGAAGCTAGCGGAGCCCCATCGCAACGCCGGGGGCTTCTCCTCGACGGCTTGGAGGTCGAGTCAGGTCGGGTGCTCGCCGAAGCACGGAAAGCCGCCGACCTGATGTCTGCGCTCCGGGTGCTTCTTGCCG
>PNLY01000053.1 GCA_013823325.1 Methylobacterium sp. | reverse complement strand
TGAGGCCGCCGGCTCCGGATTTCCGCTGCCGGCTCTACGTCTGGTTGCGACGCTCGAGGATCGTCCCAATGACCGTGATTGCGCCGGAATTATCGATATCCATTGGACATCGCCGGCATGGCCGCAGGAGAGGCCCCAAGGTCGGCCTCAGTTCGAATTACCTGCCGGAAGAGAGAGAATTCCGCGAGCGCATCCGGAGCTTGAGTGACGGGCATCTGGAGGTGCTTGCGCTGACCGCCCTGGGTTACCTCAACAAGCAGATCGCCTGGGTGCGCGGCTCGAGCGAGGCAACCGTCAAATCCCAGCAGAAAGAGATACTGCGTCGCCTGGGGCTCAGGTCTCGCACACAGGCGGCCGTTCAGTTTGCGATCTACTGCGAGCGCCTTCGAGTTTCCATGGGCCCAGAGTTCGCCATCGAAAGGCAGGCCGAGCCCTTCTGCCCATCACTCGCGTGAGACGGCTGATGTGCACGGGAATCTCTGCTCGCCTGACCTTACAGCTCCCGACTGATTGGAGCTTCCTCGAACGAGGCTGCCCCAGAACCCGGCACGCCAGTCGCTCCGAAACCCGGAGCAATTCAGTAGCGGGTCATCTCCTCGTCAAGTCGGCCTTTCACTGGGCGGTTCCTGCACCGTGCACACAGAAGACTCGTCTTGGTGCTTCGCATTCGGTTTAGGGCCGGCTAGATTGTCTAAAATCTGAGATTCAGATCATGCGGCAGATGGGGTCGGCTCGATGGCAATCCGGTTCGAGGAAATCGGTGAGCGGCTGAAAGCCTACCGCCTGGGGCGCGGGCTGCTGGCCGAGGACGTCGCCGAACGTCTCGGGATCTCGCGGGCGGCGGTCTACCGGATCGAAGCCGGGGGCGTGGTCAAGATCGAGACCCTGGAGCGGCTGGCGACGCTGCTGGAGACGACCGTCGCCTCGCTGCTCGGGGCAGGGGTCGAGTATTACTCCAGTCCGCTCAGCTATTTCGAGCGCATGCGGCAGATCGAAGAGCAGGCGGATCAGGTCGTCGCGCATTTTCCGCCGCTGTCCTATCTGCTGACCTCGGACGGCTACTCCGCCCACCTGCGGCAGACCCTGGTGGAGGCGCTTCCGCCCCATATCGCGCGCGATCAGGCCGTGGCCGAGATCGATGCCATCATCGCGATCCTCGACGAGCGCAAGAGTGCCCGCAAGCGCCGTCGCCTGAGCGTCGTCAATTTTGTCAATGTCCTCGAGATTGAGCGTTGGCTGAAGCTGGGCGTCGTCGGACGCTTCAACCTGCCGGCCGCCGAGCAGGCCCGGCGACGCCTGGCGGCGCGCGTGGAGGTCGAGCATCTGATCGGCCTGATCGAGAGCGAGCCGATGGGTGTGCAGATCGGCCTGATCGAAGAGGCGGTGCCGAACATCACCTTCCAGCTCTTCCGGACCGCGGAGAAGACGCTGCTGGGGCTGAGCCCGTTCCGCCTGGGCGGCGAATTGCCGAATCTCCGGTCCGGCATTGCCATGCTGACCGCGGATGAGGAGCCGGTGCGCCTCTACGAGGACATCGCCGACGGGCTCTGGCGCCGCGCCCTCAAGGGCAGCGAAGCCGGGGCCGTTCTGCGCGCTGCGCTCGATCGTTCGGGGATCGCGCAGCTGCCGCCGAAGGAGGCGTCCCCGGAGCTGGTCTGATGTCGGCTCAGGTTTTGTCGCAAAATTGAGATTGTTCTTGCAATTGAGATTTCGGCGTGAGATAGAGTGATCATCCGACGGCATCGGGCTTCCGATGTCCTGGCGGATTTTTCGCGGTTGAGCCTGAAGCTCGACTGCCAAGCGGCGCGGTAAGCGCCCTGGGAAAGCGGGCGAGGGCCCAAACTCCAATCGTCTTGAGACCGGCCGGCAGCCGCGCGCGGAAGCGCGCGCTGATGCTTGGGCGTTTTGGTGCGCATCGCAAAGACAAGCAGAAGCGGGGGACTTCGCCGTGAGTGACAACCAGGCCGCCATGGGCGGCTCCATCGCCCTATCGTCTCCGACCGAAGTCGACGGCAAGGCTCGCAAGGCGCTCTGGGGCGCCGCCATCGGCTATGCGATGGACGGCTTCGACCTCCTGATCCTCGGCTTCATGCTGCGGTCGATCTCCGCCGACCTGCAGCTTACCCAGGGCCAGGCCGCTTCGCTGGTCACCGCCACTCTGGTCGGCGCGGTGCTGGGCGGCATCGGCTTCGGCATGCTGTCGGACCGTATCGGCCGCGTCCGCGTCCTGACCTGGACGATTGTCCTCTTCGCCGTCTTCACCGGCCTATGCGCGCTGGCGCAGGGCTATTGGGACCTGCTGATCTACCGCACCATCGCCGGTCTCGGCCTTGGCGGCGAATTCGGCATCGGCATGGCGCTGGTCGCCGAAGCCTGGCCGGCCTCGAAGCGGGCACGAGCCTCCTCCTATGTCGGCCTCGGCTGGCAGGTCGGCGTGCTCGCCGCGGCGATCGCCACCCCGATCCTGCTGCCGACGATCGGCTGGCGCGGCATGTTCGCGATCGGCATCCTGCCGGCGATTGCAGCCTATTTCATCCGCCATTCGCTGCATGAGCCGGAGGTCTTCGTCGCCCGCAGCAAGGACCGGCCGAAGGAGTCGGCGCTGCGCCTGCTGGTCAAGGACTGGGACACGACGAAGCTGAGCCTCGGCATGGTCGTGCTCTGCTCGGTCCAGAACTTCGGCTATTACGGCGTGATGATCTGGTTGCCGAACTATCTGGCGACCCGCTTCGGCTTCGCCCTGACGCAGTCGGCCGTCTGGACCTCGGTCACCATCGCCGGCATGGCGGTCGGCATCTACGCCTTCGGCCATATCGCCGACCGGATCGGGCGCCGCCCGGCCTTCTTCGGCTACATGCTCGGCGCCGCCGTGATGGTCATCGTCTATTCGCGGCTGACCGACCCGCTCCAGCTCCTGATCGCCGGCGCGGTGATGGGCTTTTTCGTCAACGGCATGCTCGGCGGCTATGGCGCGCTGATCAGCGAGCTGTTCCCCACCGCCGCCCGCGCGACGGCCCAGAACGTGCTGTTCAATATCGGGCGCGGCGTCGGCGGCTTCGGCCCGCTCGTGGTCGGGACGATCGCGGCGGCCTACAGCTTCGAGATGGCGATCGCGCTACTGGCGACCCTCTATGTGCTCGACATCCTCGCCATGTGGTTCCTGATTCCGGAGCGGCGTGGCGCCGAACTCGCCTGAGCGCGGGGGCATCGTGATGTCGATCCAGCATGATCAGTCCCTGGCGACACCCGTCGCCGCCATCGGCGGCGGGAGCTCTCCGGCGCCGTGGAAGGCGAGCATCGTCGCCGAGCTCGCCGAGGTCGTCCGCAACGAGGCTGTGAACGCCGAATATCGGCATCTCGTGGTCAATTGCAGTGAAGAGGCTGCCGCTGCCCAGCCGGGGCAGTTCTTCCAGCTGCTCTGCCCGCAGCCGGCGGGGGAGCAGCCCTTCCTGCGCCGGCCGATGAGCCTCTATGGCGCCGATCCCGACAAGCGCCAGGTCGAGTTCCTCTACAAGGTGACCGGCGCCGGCACGCGCGGTCTCGACATGCTGAAGGCGGGCGACCGGCTCGACATCATGGGCCCGCTCGGCGTCGGCTTCACGCTGGACCCGAGCTGGCGCCATATCGTCGCCGTCGGGCGCGGCGCGGGGCTGGCGACGCTCGCCCCGCTCGCCAGAGCGGCGAAGGCCAATGGCACGCGGGTGACCGCGGTCTTCAGCGCCCGGCGACCTGAGCTGCTCGTCTCGGTCGAGCTCTTCCAGCGTCATGGCGCCGACGTCATCGCCGTCACAGATGCTGAAGCGACCAGCGGCCCTGCCAATGTCGAGCGCATCCTGCGCCGCCAGATCGCCGAGGGACGCTGCGACGCCTTCTTCACCTGTGGTTCGAGCCGGCTGATGCGGGTGCAGCAGCGCCTGGCGCGCGAGTTCGGGCTGCCCGGCCAGGTCGCGATGGAGCAGCAAATGGCCTGCGGAATCGGGCTTTGCTACTGCTGCGTGCGCGACTTCAACGTCAATGGCGAGATCGTCAACCGGCGCGTCTGCTGGGAAGGCCCGGTCTTCGACCTGATGGAGGCGCTGCCATGAGCGGGGCAGGCAATATCGACCTCTCCGTCAGGATCGGCGGGCTCACCCTGCGCAATCCCGTCATGCCGGCCTCGGGTACCTTCGCCGAGGGGCTGGAGAAGGTTATGGACTTCAACCGGCTCGGCGCCTTCGTCACCAAGACGATCACGCGCGAACTGCGCGCCGGCAATCCGCTGCCGCGGGTGGTGGAGCGGCCGGGCGGGCTGATCAACGCCATCGGCATCCCCTCCAAGGGCGTGCCCTATTTCATCGAGACGACCATGCCGCATTACGCGGCCTACGACACGCCGCTGGTCGTCTCGATCTCGGCGCCGACGGCGGAAGGCTTCGCCAGCCTCGCAGCGGAGCTCTCGGTCCCCGGCATCGCCGCGATCGAAGCCAATATCTCCTGTCCGAACATCGAGGAGGACGGCAAGGCCTTCGCCATGCGGGCAGAATCCACCGAAAAGGTGACGCGCGAACTGCGCAAGGCGACCAAGCTGCCGCTCTGGGTCAAGCTGACGCCCAATACCGGCGACGTGCCCGAAGTTGCGCGTGCCGCCGAGGCGGCCGGTGCCGATGCGGTCGTGGTCGCCAACACCATTCTGTCGATGGCGATCGATCTGAAGAGCTTCAAGCCCTGCCTCGGCAACATCATGGGCGGGCTCTCGGGTCCGGCGATCAAGCCGATCGTGCTGCGCCAGGTCTTCCAATGCGCCAAGGCGGTGACGATCCCGGTGATCGGCTGCGGCGGCATTTCCACCGCCGATGACGCAATCGAGTACATGCTGGCCGGCGCCAGTGCCGTGCAGGTCGGCACCGCGACCTTCCTGCAGCCGGCGGCGATGACGACGATCATCGACGGGCTCGAGGCCTTTTGTCTCCGCCGCGAGATCCCGCGCGTCGCCGATCTGATCCGCGGCGTCGTGATCGAGGAGGCCGACGAGCCCGACCTCGCCTGGCTGGACCCGGTTTCGTGAGCGCGCAGGCGGCCGAGATGCGCAACGTCTTCAGTGGCGACGAGGGCGATCGGGCTCTCGCAGAGACAGTGTTCGATGCCTTGCGCGAGGCGACGGGCGATGGCGTCGGCATCACCCGCGAGGCCTATAGCGACCGGGAATCGCTGGCGCTCGACATCGTCGAGGCGAAGGCGCGTGAGCTCGGCTTCGCGACCGAGCGCGATGCCGGCGCCAATCTCGTCGTCACGCTGGCGGGGCGCGAACCGGAGCTGCCCTTCCTCGCCTGCGGCTCGCATCTCGATTCCGTGCCGCAAGGCGGCAATTTCGACGGGGCAGCCGGCGTCATCGCCGGACTCGCGATCATCGCGCGTTTCAAGGAAGAGGGCTTCGTCCCGCGCCGGACGATCAAGGTTTTCGGCTTGCGCGGCGAGGAAAGCTCCCGCTTCGGCCGGGCCTATATGGGCTCCAGCGCCCTGTTCGGGAAACTCTCCGCCGCCGATCTGGCCGTGCGCGACCATGCCAGCGGGCGGACTCTCGCCGAGTGCATGGCCGCTGTCGGCGTCGACATGGCCCGCGTCGAAAAGGCCGAGCCGCTGCTCGATCCCGCGGCCGTCGCAGCCTGGATCGAGCTGCATATCGAGCAGGGGCCGGTTCTAGTCGCCCGCGACCTGCCTGTCGGAATCGTCACCGGCATCCGCGGCAATATCCGCCATCGCGAGGTCGAATGCCTCGGCGAGGCCGGCCATTCCGGCGCAGTGCCGCGCTGGCTCCGGCGCGATGCGGTCTTCGCCACCGCCGAATTGATAACCCATCTCGACCGGCACTGGCGCACCTTGCTGGAGCGCGGCCGCGACGTGGTCGTGACCGCCGGCGTGCTCGGCACCGATCCGCGGGAGCACGCCATCGCGCGCATTCCCGGCACGGTGCGCTTCTCCTTCGAGGTGCGCAGCCAGAGCCGCGAGACGCTGGAAGCCTTCTACGATCTCTTCCTTTCGGAATGTGGCCTGATCGGCGAGGAGAGGGGGGTCGAGTTTCGCGTCGACCGCCCACTCGAATCCACTCCCGCCGTGATGGATGCCGGCTGGATCGCAAGGCTCAAGGCCGCAGCCCGCGATCTCGGCCTGCCCGACGAGGATATTCCGAGCGGGGCCGGCCATGACGCCGCTGTTTTCGCCAACGCCGGCATCCCCAGCGCGATGATCTTCGTGCGCAACCAGAACGGATCGCATAATCCGCAGGAGGCGATGGCGATTGATGACTTCCTCGCTGGGATTGCGGTGATGCGGGACGCCATCAGGGAGGCGGTGCGATGAGCGCGAACGAGATCGGCCGCGAGGTCGCAGAGCTGCTGTTCAAGGCAGGCGCCATCCATGTCAGCCGCCAGCAGCCCTTTATCCTCGCCGCTGGCTGGGCGAGCCCGGTCTATGTCGATGTCCGCCTGCTGCTCGGCGATCCCGATCTGCGCCAGGCGGTCAGCGATCTGGCCGCCCGCTATGCGGCCGCAGCTTTCGCGTCTGGGAGTTTGGAGGCGATCGCCGGCGCCGAGACGGCCGGCATACCCTTCGCCGCCTGGCTCGCCGACCGGCTCGCCCTGAAGCTGCGCTATGTCCGCAAGCGCCCGCTCGGCATCGGCCGCAACGCCCAGGTCGAGGGCGGGCCGGTCGAGGGCCTGCGAGTGCTGCTGATGGATGATCTGACCACCGATGGCGGCAGCAAGCTCAACTTCGCGCGCGGCTTGCGCGCGGCGGGAGCCGAGGTCGAGCATGTCCTGACGATCTTCTATCACGACGCCTTCCCCGGCGCCGGTGAGCGGCTCAAGGAAGCGGGCCTCAGGCTCCATGCTCTCGCGAACTGGGGCGACGTACTGCGTGCTGAAGGCGGTGGCGGCCTCGCGCCGGAGGACCGCGCCGAGATCGAGCGCTTCCTGGCCGATCCCGTCGCCTGGTCGACCCGTCATGGCGGGCGTACCCGCCTCGCCCCGCGCAGCTGAGCCGCATCCACTCCACCCACCACCAACAGGGCCGCGACTTGGCGGAGATGACATGAACGAGCTTCTGAACTGGCTGCTGCAGCAGAAGGGCAGCCTTCGTACCTATGTCGAGTTCCAGGACCGGGCGCTGGCCCTGCGCGCTGACGCGCCAGAGCAGGCCGCGCTGCTGCGCCTGCTCGCCGATCTCGCCGGCCGTTTCGTCGAGGCCTACGACCGCCAGCCGCTCTCCGCGGAGATCGCGGGCCGTGCGCTGGACCGGCTCGCCAGTCTTCTCGGCAAGGCGGCCGCGGGAAGTGCTGCGGACCCGAAGGCTCAGCTTGCACTGCTCAATGAGGTCGGGGTCAGCGAGCTTGTCTGATGGCGCAAGACCGGGCGCCACGGACAACCGACTCCGAAGCATGACGTCTTCACGGCAAGGGCTTGCTCCGGCAATGTCAGAACGACCGATGGCTGCCTGGCGGCAAGCACCGCCGCGGCCGAAGGAGTCTGACAACGGGCGACTCGCGCTATAAGCAGAAATTCGAGGTCCGCCCGAAAGCAGACCTCGCTGGTCAATCCCGCGATGACCCGGAACCGACGCAGGGAGTTCTCGATCGGCGTATTCGCCTCGCATTACCGGTCGCTCGAATGCGGCCTCTCACCGTGCAGGCGCATCTCCATCCGGGTGGCTTCCGATAGCCTGAATATCGCGGGATGCTGCTCGAGCGAGGCCCCAAGCCGAATGGTGAAGCTATCCGGGCAGGGCGCGGACCGCTGCCCCGATGCAGATGGTCAACATGATCGCCGGTACCGCCCAGCGCAGGTGCCAGCGCAAATCCGCAGCCTGGTCGCGCAAGCGGAAGTGAGGGTGAGCGATCGCGACTGACAAGGCGATCTCGAACATCAGAACGGCGACGAGGTAGAGGTATCCGAGCGATATCATCTCGGCGACGGGGGTATTGAGCGAGATCGAGCCCGGAAAAGAGGATTCGAAGGTGAAGCTGATCGCGGCCAGGGCCAGCAATGACGAGAAGATCAAGCCGCCCTTGTCCTGCTCCTTCAAACCTGGAGACCACAGCACGAACAGCGAGACGGCGAGGACCGCGATGATGGGAACGAAGATGCGCAGATGATAGCGCTCCGCATAGCGCGCGATCGTCACGGTCGCGTTGAGGCGCGAATAGGAGCGCGCGTTCCAACCAATCGCGAGATCGTTGCTGAAGCGCAGGCCTACAGGCCGCCAGTCGACGACCGAGAGCGTACCCTCGACGCCTGAGAAGGGGCGGTCGGCCTCCGTCGTCAGAACGATCGCCTCCTGCTGCGCGTAACGGGGCAGCGAGAGCCCGATCGTCAGGTTCTGTCGGTCGAAGGGAAAGGCATCCATGTTCATTCGAAAGCGAAAATCGCTTTCGAAGCGCTCGATCACCACCACCTCGCCATCGGCATGCACTGAAAGGGCGACGATGCGCGCGTCCTTGTCTCCGATCTGGTTGTCGAGCGCGAGGCCAGGCGACCAGATGGTCTTCAGATAGTCGTCGGCCTCCTCGCCCACCCGATCCTCCCGGGCAAGGCCGCGCGCGACAGCGTCGAAGGCCAGGCGCGGATCCTGCCAGCGCTGGGTCAGTTCCAGATGCAAGCGCCCTTGCCCTGAGACTTCCTTGATCTCCAGGACGTTGAGCACGCGTAGCGCAATATGGACGCGTACGGGCAGGCCGAAGGCCTCCGGCAGCGTGGCCTTGCTACTGCCCGTTCTTTCCTCGCCCGATGCGCCTTGAGCGAGGCCGAGGACGATCAGGGAGAGGAGAAGCAGGCGGCCGATCATGAACCCGCTCGCCGCGCACGCGACAACACGAGAAAGCCGACAAACGCGAGAATGCCCCCGCAAAGCGCGATGACCGATAGCTCGGTGCTCAAGCGGCGCCAGTCGGACCAGGTCTCTTCCTTGAGCATCAGGACGGTTCCGACCAGCTTGCCGGAGAAGTCGACCAATGGCTGGCTCATGAACGCGTAGCTGCGTTCGTCGATCCGCCTGCGACCGAACTCGACATCCCGCTGCGGCTGCGTTCCCTGGGCGCGCAACAGCTTCAGGAAAAGCTGGTCGTCGGTCGATGCCATGATGCTGAGGCCGCCGACCGCAGGCAATTTCGGGTCGAGCGCGACGCCGGTAAGCGAGGCTGCGGCGACCACCGCGATCTCGCCGTTGGTCGCCGTCTTGACGAGCTCGATCAAAGGCCGGATGTCGAGCCCTACTTCCATCGTCCCTAAGAACTCCGAACCACGCTGGACCAGCGCGACACCGCGGATGCCGATGCCGGCGATACCGATCTCGATCCCGGTCTGGGCACGCCGCAGCCGGTTGGCGGCCACGATCATCGCCCGGAAGGCGGATATGTCGTCGCCGTGCTGATCGGGGCGATGCATGCGCAGCAGGTAGCGCAGCTCCCTGTTGTGAAAGCCGAAGATCTGCACGCTCGCTTGCCTGCTGAGATACTGGTAGGCATCCTGCGACAGGGCCTGTAGCCGAGTGCGATCCTCGGCCGCGAGTGCGTCGCGAATCTCGGCATTGCGCGCGAAGGATTCGGCGAGCGAGAGCGAGGACTTGGCAGCCTGATCGAAGCTCGATCCGAGCAAGGTCCCGACGAGCCGCATTTGCTCCTCGCGGCTGCGAGACGCGACCTGCTCGACACTGCGATGCTGGTGCCAGAGCATGGCCCCGAGGATGCAGGCGAGGAGGAGAGCGGGCAGACCGGCGCCCAGCAGGCGTCGTGCGAAGGAGGACGGCATGGGCATCTCCGGTCGGCCTACCAGCGGGTCATCGCCTGGAAAGAGAAGCGGTGGGTCGTGGCGCCCAGCCGCAGGTCGCCGTCATAGGAACCGGACACCTCGATCTGCGGGGTGACGAAGCCCGACAGGCTTGCACCGATCACCGCTCCGTCCCGCGCCGCGCCCGGGCTCCGCGTCACGATGCCCGCACCCAGCAGGCTCGCCTGCAGGACCGCGACGTTGTCGGCGAACTCATGGGACCAGTAGGCCTTGAGGTCGAGACGCAGCTTGGCGTCGCCGGCCAGGGGCGTCGACAGCCGGGCGCCTGCCAGGGAACGCGCGGAGGTCGAGTTTTGACCACGCAGGGTCAGCGCGAAGGCTCCGGCCTGTGTTTCGGTCAGACCATCCTGTCGGGAATGAAGCAGGCTGATTCCGGCTTCAGGCGACAGATCGAGGCCGGCGACGGAAGCGAGGCGATATCCGGCGATGGCATTGCCGAAGAAGCCGTAGCTGTCAGCCTCGCCATGCGCGATCCGCTGGGCATTGCCGAGCTGGATCGTTCTGCGAACGTCCGTCTTGCCATAGTTGGCGCCGATCGAGCCGCGTAGCGTCAGGGCACCGAAATCGGCGCGGCCATAGGTCGCCAGACTGTAGCTGTCGAGCGCGACGCGGCCGGCCGCATTGGCCTTCGGGTCTCCGTTCGAGCGCGTGTATCCCACGGCGGCGCCGATCGTACCGGTCCGCAAGGCGGTTTCCGCACCGATCATCGCGCCGGCGAGGCCGAAGCTCGAACCCGTTCTGTTCGTGTCTCCTCCCGTCCGCCCGAAACCGTAGAGGGCCTGCCCCCAGAGCGCGCCGTTGCTGGCCGGCTGCACTCGCCCGGCCTCGACCGAAGCACTGCCAAGGCCGGCATAGCTCGCCGCTCCCAGCCCGGTGAGCTGAGCGTATCGGGAGGGCCAACCGGCTGTCAGGCGCTGATCGAGAGCCGCGCTGACCGTCCGCTGAGCGTTCATCATCGCCATGCGCGCATCGGCATAGTTCTGCCCGGACAGTGAGCTCAGCCCACCGGGTAGCGTGCCTGGTGCGGACGTGTAGAGTGCGTCGAACACCTCCTGCCGCGCGGCATCGGGGCGCGTCCCGGCGGCTGGCCGCACGGAATCGAGCGCCCGTGCGACCGAGGAAGCATTGCCGTTCAGGCCCGCGAGCGCGGCATAGGAACTGGGCGTCACGATCAGCGACAGCCCCGTTGCGCCATAAAGGGCGTCGAAGCGGGCGTTGGCAGGCAAGCCATTGGCCGGCTGGTCCAGCCCGGTGAAGCTGCCGCTCAGGCCTCCCTCGGCCACCAGAACCTGGAAGGCGGTTCCGGTCACGGGCGCAAAGCTGTTGCTCGCATCGCCGGCGATGCCGCGCAGCACGGGGCCGATCCGCCCATCGACGGTAACATGCCCCGAAGCGGTTTGCGCGACGAGACGCGAATAGTTGCCTGCGCCGTTGCCCGTGCCGGTTCCGTCGATGTCGAGGACGAAGCGGCTTGTGCCGCCGAATCTCACCGGCCCCTTAACGAACAGCGTGCCGGGGGAGTTGCCGGGCATGACCGTGCCGGCGCTGAACAGGCCCGCCTCGATCGAGCCCGTGCCGCGCAAGGTTCCCTGCTGGCCGATCGAGACCGTCGACGCAACGGAGCCGTTCAGCGCAAGCGTTCCCCCAACGACGGAGGTACCTCCCGCATAAGTGTTGCGACCGCTCAGTTCGAGCCGGCCATCGCCGCGCTTGACCAGCCCGCCCGCGCCGGTGATGTCGTTGCCGAAAGTCGCCGAATAGCCCTTGGTGTCGACATCGAAGGTCTGCACGAACTGGCCGGGGCCGCGCACCGCCTTGCCGACATTGAGCAGGCCCCAGCCATAGATCTCGGGCGATCCGAGATCGGTCGCCGTGGTGAGGATGGACTGGACCACCTGCGGCGCGGTCATGAACGGAAACGCCTCGCGAACGAGGGCGGCGGCGCCTGCCACATGCGGAGCGGCCATCGAGGTGCCGCTGGACAGATTGTATGGCTCCGTCGGGGAGCTGCCATTGGCCGGGGTCACGCTCGAGAGAATCCCGACACCGGGCGCGGCAAGGCACCAGGCGGCGGCAATGCCGCAATAGTTGCTGAACGACGCGATCTTGCGATCACGATCCACCGCGACGACGGCGATCGTGTAGGGTTGGAGGTCCGAATAGTTGAGGCTGCTCGAACTGACCGGGTCGCCATTGCCGTCGAGGAAGACATAGAGATTCTTGCCGGCGTTCTCCGGCCGGATCGCAGGATAGAAGGCTGCTCCCGTCGGATTGCGCGCGATCACCGGCTGGTCCTCGCGCTCATTGCCGGCGGCGAAGACCATGACCATATCCGCAGCGCCCGCCTGACGAATGGCCGAGACCTCGGCAAAGGTGCCGTTGACATGGTAGGGCTGGATCGGGACGAGGCTGTAGTCCGGGTTCGGGCTGCCGTCCGGCAGGGTCAGGGCAGGATAGACGGGGCCATAGCTGCCGTTCAGAACCTTCGCGCCGTGCTCGCTCGCATAGCGGATGGCGGCAGCCGTGTCCCCGCCGCTCGGGGTGATCGCGCGCAAGGCCAGGATTTCGGCATTGTAGGCGACGCCATGCATGCCGCGGCCGTCTTTCGCGGCGGCGATCGTCCCGGCCACATGGGTTCCGTGCGAGAACCTGTCCCGATCGAGAATGTCGTTCGGACCGGGCAGGTCGAAGCCGAAATTGCGCGACAGCGGCGAGAGCCGGCCGGCAAATTCGGGATGCGTGAGGTCGATGCCGCTGTCGACCACCGCAACCAGTACGCCCTTGCCGCTGAGTCCAAGCGCATAGGCGTCGGCGGCGTTGATCTGCGCCAGGCCGTAATTGGCGTTGTATTCGGGTGTCGCGAAATACGCGGGCGCGGGGAGCGTTGCGGCACGCGGGAGATTGCGGACCGGGAGGCCGGAAAACGCGTCCGGCAGCGCGGGTCGATCCGATGCCGAAGCGACAACCGGCATGAGAGCGGCAAGAAGCGACGCCACGGTCGCGCAGAGGCAGCGAAGAACGGCGCGGCGCGCGGCGATAATCGGCATAGGCAAGGCTCGTCAACGTGGTCCAGCAGGCGTGGACCGGTCGTTCGGCGCGTAACATGGAACGAAAATCGGGGAGACGGCGGAAAGGCGACGCTGCGTCCCAATCATCCGGGGCGACGTATCAGTGCTCTCTCATCGGCCCATTTACGTTATCGCAGCTCTCTTTCGTCTAGAAAACGTCGCGAACGCCTTGGTAACGGGCGGCGCTGCGAGAGGGTGGGCAGGCTGGGCCATGGGCAGCGAAGGCGATCACGCGCGGCAGCGTTTCGGGAGCTGGCGCGAGACCATTGCGCCGATCTTCGACGTTCGGCCGCTTGCGGGCGACTGGGATGCCGGTTTCCATGCCGAGCTCGATCGCCACCACCTGAGCACGGCACTGGTCGGGCAGGTGTCGACGAGCGCCCAGCATTACGAACGCTCGGAAAGCCTGATCGGCGCGGTCGGCGTCGACCACCTGCTGATCCAGCGCTATGAGGCGGGTCATACGACGCTCGACCTGGATGGGGAGGAGGTCCACGCCGGCCCGGGCGACGTCGTGATTTTCGACCTGTCCCGTCCCGTGCGCTCGCATGCCTCCGACATGCGGGCGGTCAACCTGGTGTTGCCGCGCAGCCTACTCGCGCTTGATGTCGGCAGTCTGGACCGGGTGCATGGCACCGTCCTGTCCGGGGCGAGCCCGCTCGGCTCGCTGGCAGGTGACCATCTGCGCAGCCTGCTGAAGGCAGCGCCCACGCTCGAAGCGACAGCAGCCCCCGACATCGCCAAGGCCAGCGCACAACTGCTGTCGGCCTGTCTCTCTCCAGCGTTGATGCGCGAGAGTGAGGCTCCGGCAACGCTGACGGCGACCATGGTGATGATCTGTCGCTTCATCGATCGCCGGATCGGCGATCCCGCCCTGGATACCAGGATGCTTTGCAGCGCATTCGGCCTGTCGCGTTCGGCGCTCTACCGTCTCTTCGCCCCGATCGGCGGTGTCTCTGACTACATCCGCCAGCGCCGTCTGGCGCGAGCGCGTCTGGCGCTCAATGCTTCAACGCGCGGAAGGGGCGGCATCGGGAAGATTGCGCGTCAGTTCGGCTTTTCGAGCGACGATGCCTTCTCGCGCGCTTTCAAGGCACAGTTCGGTATCGCGCCGCGCGATGCCGCGCATCTGCGCCTGTCGCCTTCGCTCGACGCGGACGACGGCAGCCTGGCGAACTGGCTCCGGCACCTGGGCTGACTTCACGCTTTACGCTGGAAGCCAGAGGCTCATGTCCCGCATTGCAATCCAGCCACCGGGGTTCGGCGAATGTCCGCCTGCGACCCGACTTGCGCGTTAGATCATGCCGGCATGCCGACAGTGCCATGCCTTCGCAAGAGGGGCGAGGTGTCCAGGATCGCTCATTTTTGGACGCGGTGCGGCCTTGGCGTCGGGCATCGTGCCGCCAAGGGCGATCAGGCGCCTGCTGGCCTCAAAGCGCACCAGCGTTTCCGGCGCCTGACGGACGAGATGCGAGCTTGGGCAGCAGTCCGCTGTGATCGATATGGGCGTGCGTCAACAGCACCGCATCGAGCGATGCGGGGTTGAACGGGAACGGCCTGTAGTTCAGCTCCTTCTCCGTTTTCGAGCCCTGGAACATGCCGCAATCGACGAGGATGTGGGCATCGCTGGTCTCGAGCGCGTAGCACGATCCGGTCACGGCCTGAGCCGCGCCATGAAACGATAGGCGTACGCCAGCGCGCGGTACTCCTTCTCCGTTAAGCATCGCAGTCCTCCCCATGCCCGCGAACCAGGGCAACGCCCGCTGCTGCATGAGGTCACCGACCATTCGGCCGGGCTTTGCGCTCGATCAATGAACGCCGTCGATCGATCGGAAATCATCGCAACGGGCGGCGCTGCCGCATGCTGTGGAGATCGACGCCATGGAACTGCGCATTCCACCCAAGGCCTGGATTCTCGTCTGCGACGCCCGCAAGGCGCTGTTCCTGCATAATGCGGGCGATGCGGCCTTTCCGAATCTGCGGCTCGAACGAGCGATCCAGGCGCCCGCAAATCCATTGACCGCGAAGCAGGGTGCGGACCGTCCCGGGCGCATCCAGAACGCCTTCGGCCCGACCAGTGCGGCCGAAGCGACGGATTGGCACGAGATGGCGGAGGCGCAATTCGCACGTGAGACGGTCGATGCGTTCAGGACCCTCTATCGCAGCCGCCCGCACGGTGTCGTGTTGGTGGCTCCGCCGCGGATGCTCGCCGCTCTCCGGGAGAGCCTGGACGATGGCGTGCATGCTACCGTCATTGCCGAGATCGACAAGGATCTGACCAAGCACCCGATCCAGGAGATCGAGCGCCTGCTGACGGGCATATGACGGTGACAACGCAGGGCGGACAGCGACAGCGTGAGATCGTAGTCAGCGTGCGCGGGCTCGAGGTCGGATTTGGCGACAAGACGATCCTGGATCGCCTCGATATCGAGATCGCGCGCGGCGAGATCCTCGGCGTCATCGGCGCATCAGGCTCGGGCAAGTCGGTCCTGGCTCGGACGATCCTCGGGCTCGTGCCAAAGCGCGGCGGCGTGATCGAGATCTTCGGGCAGGATGTCGATACGCTCTCAGCCAGAGAACGCCGGACGATGGAGCAGCGCTTCGGCGTCATGTTCCAGCACGGCGCCCTGTTCTCCTCTCTGACCGTTGCCGACAATATCCAGTTTCCAATGCGGGAAAGCCTAGAGCTGTCGCCGCGCCTCATGGCAGAGATGGCCATGCTGAAGATCGAGCTGGTCGGCCTTCCCCTCGATGCCGCAGGCAAATACCCATGGGAACTCTCGGGCGGCATGACCAAGCGGGCTGCATTGGCCCGCGCGCTCGCGCTCGATCCCGAGATCCTTTTTCTCGACGAGCCGACATCCGGTCTCGACCCGATCGCCGCCGATGCCTTCGATGAGCTTATCCTGACGCTCAGAGACAGCCTGGACCTGACGGTGATGATGATCACCCACGATCTCAGCAGCCTCCATGCCACCTGCGACAGGATCGCTGCGATCGCACATGGCAAGGTCATCGCGACCGGAACGCTCAGCGATCTGCTGTCACATGACGACGCCTGGCTCCAGGCCTATTTCGCGGGAGAACGTGGCCGAACGATCTTCGCGGACGAAAGGGTCGGTTGATCCCGGCGCGCACCCGGCGCCACCAGCTTGTCTGCTTCTCGGCGAGAACCCCATCCGGATTGATCGATATCAAAGACGTGCGCCGGGGATGCTCCAATCTATCGATGTCGATTGTCTGCGTCGGCCATTCGCCATGTCCCGTTCATCTCTCGATCGTTGGAAAGCCAGGTTTCGCCAGCATCGCCGAACGGTCGACGCACGCCGGTGCGGGGACTTGGCCGGGGAGCTCGACCGCGAGCCGCGCATCTCGATCTGGATGCATGTCAGGGGGTTCCTGAGCCTGATCAGGCAGATCATATTCGGCAGTAGGACAATCGACCGGTCCCACCGGCCGCCGCGGTGATGAAAACAGCCGCCCTGGCTCAGCTCGTGCTTTCGCAGAGCGCCTGGAGCCGGTCGAGCAGCGGACATTGCCCAGGCAGTATCCGTTCACGCGCCTCGGGGAGAGACCACCAGAGCGCCTGGTCAACCTCCGGAAAGGACTGTAGGCGTCCGCTGCGTGGTGGCCATTCGATCTCGAACCGGCTGGTGCAGCGGAATCCCGCGACGTCGAGTTCGCCTTCAACGGCAAAGGCTTCGACGGTCGTGCCGCCGCGCTGCCGGATGGTGCCGAGCGGGATGAGTGGGCCTGCGGGAACAGTCCCCAGCTCCTCGCCGAACTCACGCCGCGCGGCCGCTTCGTTCGTCTCGCCCGGAGCAGGTTCGCCCTTGGGGATGGACCAGGCCCCGAGATCGCGCCGCCGCCAGAACGGCCCGCCGGGGTGCACCAGCAGGACCTGAATGCTCCCGTCCCGGCGCCGGTACATCAGAATGCCGGCGCTGAGCGTGCCCATGACCCTCTCCGTTGGCGGCGTCCAGCAGGCCCTGCGCGCGGACCAGGCTTGCGAAGCGCTAGGGTACCAGCACCGCCGCGCCCTGGAAGCGCCCGGCTCTCAGATCGGCCAGGGCTTCGTTCGCCTGATCCAGCCGATAGACATGCGTCGTCGTCCTGACGCCGGCGCGAGGCGCGATGGCAAGGAACTCCGCGGCATCGGCCCGGGTCAGGTTTGCCACCGAGACGACGCTGCGCTCGCCCCAGAGCAGAGCATACCGGAACTGCGGGATATCGCTCATGTGAATCCCGCCGCAGACGACGCAGCCGCCCTTGCGGATGGCCGCGAGCGCTTTCGGTACGAGGCCTCCGACGGGGGCGAAGATGATTGTGGCGTCGAGCTGTGCGGGCGGCGCGTCTTCGGAGGAGCCAGCCCAGCAGGCACCGAGCGACAGGGCATGGCGCTGCGCCGCATCATCACCTTTGGCCGTGAACGCAAAGACTTCGCGCCCTTGCCAGCAGCAGACCTGCGTCAGGATATGCGCGGCGGCGCCAAAGCCGTAGAGGCCAATCCGTCGGCCGTCGCCGGCCATCCGCAGCGCTCGCCAGCCGATCAGGCCGGCGCACATCAGCGGGGCCGCCTCGACCGGGTTCTCGAAGTGCGCGAGGGGATACACAAAAGCAGCATCGACCAGCGCATGGGTGGCGAAGCCACCATCGCGCGTGTAGCCGGTGAAGATCGGCGCGTCGCAGAGGTTCTCGGCGGCGCTGGCGCAATAGGGGCACTTGCCGCAGCTATGCCCGAGCCATGCTGCTCCAACGCGGGTGCCGACTTGTAGCGTGGTGACGCCCACACCGACCCGATCGACGATGCCGACGATCTCATGTCCTGGCACGAGCGGCAGCTTTGGATCGCTCAGATCGCCATCGACGACATGAAGATCGGTCCGACACACGGCGCAGGCTTCGACCCGCAGCCGCACTTCGCCCGGCGCGGGCAGCGGGTCCGGACGCTCTTCTGCGACGAGCGGTTGCCGAACCGCGCGCAAGACCATCGCCCGCATGCCCTACCTCCTCCCTCGGCCTCAGCCGAAGTTCAATAGGAGAGAAAGAGTGGCACCCCACAGTCCTTGAGCAGCGACTGCGTCACTCCGCCGAGCAGGAATTCGCGCAGCCTTGAATGGCGATAGGCGCCGGCCACGATCAGCCCCGCCCCGCTGCCGACCGCATGCGATCTGATGACGTCAACGACATCCCGCGACCCTGCGGTCGCTAGATTGACCGTAGCCCTGATCCCGTGCCGCGACAGATGCGGTGCGAGATCCGTTCCGGGAAGCATGTCGTCGCGCTCTCCGTCTCCGGCAACCGAAAGAATCTCAACCGACTCTGCCGCCCGCAGAATAGGCATGGCGTCGGCCACGGCCCGAGCTGCCCTCGCCCCGCCATCCCAGGCGACGAGGACCTGCTGAGCGTCGAACTTTGGACGATCAGGCGGCACGATGATCACCGGCCGGCCGCTCTCGAACAAAACAGCCTCGATCAGGCCGCGATCGATCTCCGCGGGCGAGGGTTCAGCGTCGAGCACCGTGATGTCGGCGACGCGGGCGCGGAGGATCAGACGGTCCCGCATGTCTCTGTAGTGGACCGGCTCCGATTCGATCGTGGCGACCACGCCGGCAAAGTCGGCTTCCGACTTCGCTGTCCCCGCTACTGCTTCGGCCAATTCGGCGATCCGGCGGTTCTCGGACGAGATCAGCGCTTGACCGAAATCGTCGATCATCGAATAGGGAATCGAGTAGCGCATCGCCGCTGCTTCGACGACAAGATGTGCATTGGCCGCTTGCGCGAGCGACAGAGCGTAGCTCAGAGCCGCGCTCGGCTCTTCGCGACCTTCTTCCGTGATCGCGACGAAGACACTCTTGATACCAGTCAGCATGTCGTCCTCCTGATGCTTGTCGCCCAGATGATGCGCCGGCGGCGCTGCAGTTCATTGCGTCAGATCAAGCGCCGGCCTTCGTTTATCCGTGCACATAGCTGCCGGGCGCCGAGCCAAGGCCGTGATCGTCGACGGCCCGGGCGGGAACGCTCCCGCTCGAATGCTCGCTGAGCCAGTCGACCCAGGCAGGCCACCATGATCCCTGTCGAAGAGAAGCCCCAGCCAGCCACTGCTCCGGCGTCGCATGATGGTCGTGGGCCAGCATCGTGCCGATACGGAAATGGCGGCCGGCCTGCGATGGCGGGGCGACGATGCCGCGATTGTGGCCGGCATCGGCCAGCACGAAGGTCACATCGGCATCGGCCAGCTGATGGATCTTGTAGACGGACCGCCACGGCGCCACGTGGTCATATTCGGTGCCGACAGCGAAGATGGGGCTGTGGATGTCGCGCAGCGATACCGCCTGCTCCTCGACCTGAAAGCGCCCTTCGGCCAGATCATTGTTCAGATAGAAGGCGCGAAGATATTCCGAATGCATGCGTGCCGGCATGCGGGTCGCATCGGTCGACCAGGTCGTGATGTCGGTCGCCTCTTCCCGTTGTCCGAGGAGATAGGTCCGGACGATGCGCGACCAGATCAGGTCGTTCGAGCGCAACAGATGGAAGGTCCCCGCCATGCGCGCGGCCTCGAGCACGCCATCCTCCGCCATCACGTCGTCGAGGATCGCAAGCTGGCTTTCGTCGACGAAGAGGCTGAGCTCGCCGGCCTCGCGAAAATCGACCTGCGCGGCGAGGAAGGTCAGGCTCGCCAGGCGGTCGTCGAGATCGCGCGCCATGGCGGCAGCCGTGACGGCGAGCAAGGTTCCGCCGATGCAATAGCCGACGGCGTGAAGACGGCTGGCGCCGGTCGCGGCGAGGGCCGCCGCGAAGGCCGGCTGCACCCCGGACACGCGATAGTCGTCCAAGCCGACGTCACGATCGGACAGCTCGGGATTCTTCCAGGAGATGACGAAGACCGTGAAGCCCTGCTCGACCAGATGCCGGATCAGCGAGTTCTCCGGGCGCAGGTCGAGAATATAGTACTTCATGATCCAGGCCGGCACGATCACGACCGGCTCGGCTCGAACCTGGCCGGTGGATGGGCTGTATTGGATGATCTCCGCCAGCGGCGTGCGATGAACGACCTTGCCCTTCGTCAGCGCGACGTCTCTGCCGGGCTGGAATTGCAGGGTTTCGCGCGGACCTTCGCGCCGGGCCAGCCGGGCCACGTCCTCGAGCGCGAACATGGTGCCGCGAAGCAGGTTTGCTCCGCGTTCCCGAACGGTCGTGTCGAGCACTTCGGGATTGCTCCAGGGCCAGTTCGACGGGGCGAGCAGATCGAGCGTCTGCCTGCCGACGAAGTTGAGCTGGGCAAGGTGATGCGGCGTTGCGCCATGGACGTCGCGGGTCGCCAGGTCCCACAGGCGCTCGCTGGCGAGCAGGCCTTCCGCATAGAGTGCATAGGGCCAGCGTTGCCAGGATGGATGGCGAAAGCGCTTGTCATGCGGCAAGGAGCGCTCACAAGGCGTGCAGACGTTGCTGGTGTTCGCGCTCGACGCCAGCTCTGCAAGGCGCATTGTCTCCGCCAATCCCTGGCGGGCGAGCTCGGCAAGCCGTCCCGGCGAGGCGGCAAGATGAAGCGACCAGTCGAACCAGGCTTCCGCCAGTCCCATCGGCGAGAACCCGGCGAATGAACGTCCGATGGCCGCATGGAGCAGCCGGTCGACGCGCGGCTCGCCGCCAGCCGGACTTGCCGCTGGCGCTTCCCGGTTCGCGGTCACCGCGATCGGTGTCGCGGAAGCCAGGGCGGAACGCTGTGACGTGGCGGCGGTCATGGCGGCTCCATGCGGGTCCGGGCAACTCCTGAAAGCATGCTTGCGGGCGAGGGTCGTCGCTTTGACCTGCGTCAAGGCAGCAAGACGCCGGACGCGGCAATTGTCTCGCGTGCAGCCTGGATACCGCACGATCCCAGAAACGGAGGCGGATATGACCAATGTGAAGTCGAACCAGCAGGCGGCCAAGGACGCGATCGCCGGGCTGGATGGAATTGCCCGGACCGCTCAGTCGCAGCTCAAGGCGGCGGCCGCGATCCCGCAGGCGATCATCGAGGCGAACTGGGCGATCGCGTCCGAGTTCCTGAGCTTCGCGAGCCGGCGCCTGCAGGCTCAAGCGGATCTCTGCCGCAGCCTCGGCCGCTGCCAGGAACTCGGCGAGGCGGTCGACGTCCAGCGCCAGTTCACCGAGCGCGTCACCAAGGACTACTCGGACGAAGTGAACCAGCTGTCCGAGGTCATGCGCCGCAACATCGCCTCGCTGTCGGCGGTCGGGGCCGAGCTGGTCGCGGAGACCGGCGAGAAGGGCAAGCTCGCGGCGTGACCGGCGCGGCCTTGTCCGCGCAGCCGGAGGACAGGGAACAGGCAGGGGTGGTTGCCGGGACCCGCGGCTCCATAAAGCGCGGGATCATGGCAGCGCCCCTGGTGGACCTCCGCTCGGCATGAGCCGGCGGCTGTCCAGATCAGGCAAAGGCCTGCCGGACGTCGACAAGATCGTCCGGACCCATTCACCGGGCTGTCCGACGCAGGCAATTGAGGGGAAATCGAGCCGGCACTGCGAACGATTTGATCTATGTCAACGACGCGCTCAGCGATTTCACGCTGGCTGAACCAACGACACCTATCTCGTGGGGTTGGGAATGGAGGGGCAGGCGACATCGGAAATCGGGGTCATCGCCGCCTTCTGGGGTGATGGTGCGCAAGGCGAGGAACTCGCCGCCCAGCTCAGAGCGCGAAGCGCCTGCATGGTGTCCGCCGCCGGCAACCTCGACGAACTCGACCACTTGGTCAGCCGCAATCGCGTCGAGTGCGTGCTCTGCTCGGACACCGGCCTCGATGAGGGGTTGCCACTGCTCGGCAACGTCGTCGACCGCGTATCGGGGCGCGCTCCGGTCATATTCGTGGCGCCGGAAAAACGTCAGGATGCGGTCATCCAGGCCTTCCGTCTTGGCGCACGCGACTGCGTCACGATGACGGAAGCCTGCGCCGACGACCTCGTCCAGGCGATCGAGCGACTGAGAACGGCGTTTGATCGCGGTCCGCTCGCCGGCTCACACGCGCACGACGAGTCCATCGCGGCTGGGCAGCTGCCAATGAACTTGCTGTCCCCGGAAAAGCTGGTTCGCAAGCTCGACGAGGCGCGGGCAAACGCCGGCCATGGCATTGGTATCCTGGCAATTCAAATCACGGAGCTTGGCTACTTCGCCGCTAAATTCGGGCGCCAAACAGCCGAGGAGCTCTCCCGCGAATTCGCGAAGCGCCTGAATGTGGCGCTCCAGGGGGTTGGCTGTTTTTGCCGACGGCCAGATGCGAGTTTTGTAGCTTTGCTAATCCCGATGTCGGGAGCCGCTGCGTTGGAGATGGCGATTGGCCAGATCTCGAACCAGCTGAGCTTCGCAGTGCGGCTGAGCGACCTGGATTTCCGCATTGAAAGCATCATCGGTGCCTGCGATTCCGGCATTGCACAGGAAGCGCTTCTGGCAATCGAATGCGCCGACAGATCCCTGGAAAACGCGATCGCACGAGGAGTCCGCTACCATATCGCCGATGCGGATACCTATGGCGTACCCTTGCAGCATTCATTTGCCCGCGGGCGCGGTCGCAAAGTGAACCGTCGCCTCGGCGAACGATCCCGCGTCAACAAGCGCGCCAAGCTCATCCTCCCGCACCTCAACGCAACAATCGATTGCACGGTTCTTGATGTCTCATCGACCGGTGCACGACTGCGGATCAACAGCAGCCTGGTGGCTCCGGAGGAGTTCGAGCTGATGCTGCCTCACCAAGCTCACAGGCGGCAGGTGAAAGTACGCTGGCGGCGGCAAAAGGAGCTGGGCGTGGAATTCATGGACCAGCCGACTTGAACGGTCCGCCGTCGAACGGCCACCCCTGAATATGCCCATCGGCGAACGGGAGGATCGCGATGCCGACGAACAAGCCCTCCAAGCCCGTCGAGCTCGTCCGCCGCAGCAAAGTCTCACTTTTTTCGGTCGAGATCTTGCCGGCGGCAGATGCAGCCGACGAGGACCAGGTGCAGACATGATCAGTTCGCCCCCTCAAGTCCTCTCCGCTCATTCGGAAAGCAGGGACAGGCGGGGGGTGACAACCTCGTTCCGCAGCCGGATGAAGCGCGGGATCGTGGCAGCGCCTCTGGTGGGGCTGCCGCTCGGGCTCGCCTTACGGCTCTACGGCGCTGAAGCTGCGGCGAACCTGGCCTGGATGATCGCGACGCTGCCGGTCCTCGCCAAGCTCGCCTTCGACATCATCGTCAGCCTGCGTCGCAGCGAGTTCGGGCTCGACATCGCGGCGGCCTTGTCGATGAGCGCCGCGCTCCTTGTCGGCGAGAGTCTGGCCGCCGCGATCGTCGCTCTGATGTATGCCGGCGGACAGTATCTGGAAGCCTTCGCCGAGAGACGCGCACAACGTGACATGACCGCGCTGCTCTCGCGCCGGCCGGTGCGGGCGATGCGCTTCGACGGCGACAGGCTGCACGAGGTGCCGGCGGAAAGCATCGCACCCGGCGATCGACTGCTGATCCGGCAGGGCGACGTCACGCCGGTCGACGGGCTGATCAGGAAGGGGATTGCCCGGCTGGACCTGTCGGCACTGACCGGTGAATCGCTGCCGGTTCATCGCGAGATCGGCGCCGAGATCCCCAGCGGGGCAAGCAATATCGGCGAGGCTTTCGAGCTCGTCGCTTCCCGCGCGGCGAAGGACAGCGTCTACGCCGGCATCGTCCGCATGGTCGAAGCAGCGCAACGTTCCAAGGCGCCGATGTCGCGGCTAGCCGATCACTATGCGCTGGGTTTTCTCGCGATCACCGTTGCACTGGCGGGCTTGGCCTGGTCCGCGAGCGGCGATGCCGTCCGGGCCGTCGCTGTCCTGGTGATCGCCACCCCGTGCCCTCTGCTGCTTGCGGTCCCTGTCGCGCTCGTGGCCGGCATGTCGCGTGCAGCCCGGCACGGCATCCTCGTCAAGGGCGCCCAGGTCATCGAAGGTCTCGCCGGCATTCGCACGATCGTGCTCGACAAGACCGGCACGCTGACGGAAGGGCGCCTTCGCCTTGCCGGCATCGAACTGGCCGAGCCACCCGTCTGCGACGAGACCACGTTGCTGCGGCTCGCAGCGTCCCTTGACCAGGCGTCACCCCATGTCGCGGCCCGTGCCCTCGTCGACGAAGCGCGGGACCGTGGCCTTTCCCTCTCCGTTCCCGACACGGTGAGGGAAACGGCAGGCGAGGGCATTTCCGGCGACGTCGAGGGACTGCATGTCGTCCTCGGCGGCTCGAATTTCGTGATGGGCCTGATCGCGCCGTGCGACACGGAGAGCCCGGCATATGTTCCGGATGGGAGGCCAATCGTCGCCGTCGCGATCGATGGCAAGTTCGCGGGCAGGATCCTGCTCTCCGACCGCCTGCGCCATGGCGCGGAAGACGTGCTTGGCGAATTACGTTCCCTCGGAGTCGAGCGAGTGGTCCTGGCCACCGGAGACCAGCCGAAGATCGCGGCGGCAATGACCGCGGGATTGCCGTTCGATGCCGTACACGCCGACCAATCCGCAGCCG
Organism: Methylobacterium sp.; assembly: GCA_013823325.1. Lineage (GTDB taxonomy): Bacteria > Pseudomonadota > Alphaproteobacteria > Rhizobiales > Beijerinckiaceae > Allobosea > Allobosea vestrisii. Next base: position 14,381 of record PNLY01000053.1, on the reverse strand, counting down.
ACAAGGTCGCTATCGTCAAGGCGGAGCAGCGATACGGGCCGGTCATGATGGTTGGCGACGGCGTCAACGATGCCCCGGCGCTCGCCGCTGCGACGATTGGGGCCGCGCTCGGCACGCACGGCTCGGCCGCTTCCGCCGAGACGGCCGACCTGATCCTGTTGGTCGATAGCCTTGATCGTCTCCCGCTAGCTTTGCGGGTCTCACAACGCGCCCGCGAAGTCGCGCTCCAGAGCGTCTTCGCCGGTATCGGGCTGTCACTCCTGGGCATGGCGGCGGCGGCCATGGGATGGCTGACCCCCGTGCAGGGGGCTCTGTTGCAAGAGGGGATCGATGTCGCGGTGGTGCTCAACGCGCTGCGGGCGCTGAGCGACTGACGCGCGTGTTTGCGCGTTCGCCCTCGCGACCAGCCACCGCTTCACGCGGGAACCACTGCGCTGCCTTGGGTTCAGTGCACATTGCGGCGGCAAAGGCTCGGCCTTGAGAGACGTCAAGGCCGCTAGTGTCCGTGCCGGCTACTCTTTCGTCGTGCAGCCGGAGACCGCAGCATGGATGCCGACGGGCAGAACGACATCATCGCCTTCTTGTGCTCGCGGCGGGCGTTCGGCGCGGATCGGCCGCCGGACGAGACGATCTCGACGCATATCTCGACGGTGCTGTTGCTTGGCGAGCGTGCTCTCAAGCTGAAGCGGCCGGTGCGCCTTGCCTATGTCGATCTTTCCAGCCCGGAGCGCCGGCTCCAGCTTTGCCAGCGCGAACTGGAATTGAACCGGCAGACGGCGCCGGATCTCTATCGTCGCGTGCACCGCATTACCATCGAGCCCGATGGCGAACTCGCATTGAACGGCAGCGGCCCGCTCGTCGACGCTGTCCTCGAGATGCGGCGCTTCGACGGCGCCATGCTGTTCGACAAGCTGGCAGGCGCAGGGACATTGACCGGAGCCCAGATCGAGGATCTCGCCGATGTCATCGCCGGTTTCCATCGGTCCGCGCCTGTCGCCGGCGATACCGGCGGCGCGGAGCGCCTGCGCCGCGTGCTCGACGTCAATACGCGTGGCTTCGCAGACGCGCCGCAGCTTCAGCCGGATGCCGTCGCCGCCGCGGATGCCGCCTGCCGTGCGGCATTGACGCGTCATGCCGCCTTGCTCGACCAGCGCGCACGAGACGGCTTCGTGAAGCGCGTGCATGGCGATCTGCACCTTCGCAACATCTGCCTGATCGACGGCCAGCCGACCTTGTTCGATTGCCTCGAATTCGACGAAGACCTCGCCACCACCGACGTGCTCTACGATCTCGCCTTCGCGCTGATGGACTTATGGCATCGCGGCGCGAAGCACTTGGCCAACATCCTGTTCAACCGCTATCTCGACGCGACCGGAGACGATGCCGGCCTCGCCCTGTTGCCGCTCTTCATGGCGGTGCGTGCGGCGGTCCGGGCCCATGTCACGGCGCGAACCGCGACTACCGGCCAAAACGCTCTCGAAGCTCAAGGCTATCTCGATCTCTGCCGTGAACTCCTGCGCGAAAGCCCACCAACACTTACGGCGATCGGCGGTTATTCCGGCTCCGGGAAATCGACTGTCGCTGCCGCAGTCGCGCCGTGCCTGGGAGCCGCGCCCGGCGCGCGCGTCCTCTCCAGCGATCGCTTCCGGAAACGCCTGTTCGGGGTCGCGGCGCGCGCCCGCCTGCCGGCAGATGCGTATCGGGCGGAGGTCTCCCTCCGCGTCTATACTGAGCTCGCCGAAACTGCAGAGCGCGTCCTACGAGGTGGCCGATCCGTTATCGCCGACGCAGTGTTCGACCGGCAGGCCGATCGCGGTCGTTTCGCCGGGATAGCGGCTCGCGCCGGTGCCACGTTTCGAGGCGTTTGGCTGGATGCCCCAGAGAAGACCCTGGTCGATCGCGTCGCACACCGACGGGACGATCCGTCCGACGCCACGCCGGATGTGGTGGCGCAGCAGATCGCCAGGCATGGGGCGCCGACCGACTGGACCACGATCCGCGCTGACGTCGAAGCGGCGACCGTAGCCGCGGCAGTGAAGCGCGTCTTGCTCGGCTAAGCTGGCGCCACCGATGCGCACGCATGACAAGCGTGCCGCTGCTTGCGGCAAATCAATGCCGTTCTCTCCACTCAGGTCGAAGCTTCCTTGTCACTCCAACCAGGGAGATCGTCATGGAACGGAACACGGCCTCATCACAGGATGCTGGCCTCGCGAGCGTCATGGTCCCGATCAATCTCGGCGCTGGCGCAGCCGATCGTGTCAGACTCGCGTTGTCGCTCGCAGAGCGCTTCGGCAGTCGTCTGATCGGCATTGCCGCTCAGGAACGAGCTGTCCTTTACCTTGGAGACGGTACAGTCAGCGTCGATGCGATGCTTGTCGAGGAGGCCACGAAGGCCGCGCAAGAGGACCTCGCAAAAGCGGAGGCAATCTTTCGGCGCGTCGCTGGGCACTACAATGACATCGTTTGGCGCAGCGCCATCGACACGCCGCTTCCCTACATCACGCGCAACGCTCGCGCTGCAGATGTCGTCCTGGTGGGCCGGCAGTCCTCACTTGACACGCCGCAAGGCAGGATGGCGCTCGACCCGGCCGATCTCGTCATGGATCTCGGGCGTCCGCTTCTCGTCGCGCCGCCGGATGTCGCCGAGCTTTCTGCCGAGAACATCGTGATCGCCTGGCGCGACACGCGGGAGGCGCGACGCGCCGTCTGGGATGCTCTACCGTTCCTCAAGCGCGCCAAGACTGTGACCATCGTATCCGTCGGAGAGGGGGCTGCCGAGCAGGGTACCCATGACGTACGCGACTATCTCGCTCTGCACGGTGTTGCAGCTGACCTCGACGTGCGGCCCAAAATCACCAATTTCGCGGCGCAGGAACTGATCGATTGCGCGCGCCGTCAGAAGGCCGATCTCATCGTATCCGGCGCATACGGCCACAGCCGAATGCGCGAGTGGTTGCTCGGCGGGATGACCGCGGACCTACTGGAATCGACACCGGTTTGTTGCTTGATGTCTCACTAAAAAAATCGGCCCGATCGCGCCTTGCTAGCCTGATCGGGCCCATCATGCGTGTCCACAGCCTATCTCGGAGCGGCGCTGCTCGCAGTCAGGTGGAGAGAAGGCAGGGAATACGGCAGCGCGACAACATCCGCGTCGTCTGCCGCATCAGCTCGGAACACACGAGCTGATTGCTGCAATAGGCGGGCGCGACGAGCAGATCGGCATCGTCTTCGTCGAGGATGTGCAGGAGCTCTCGCCGCGGCGCTGCCCCGCTTCGACCGCTAGCCCTCGCAGGAACACCGTGGCTCTGCAGGAAACCGACGATATCGGCGGCACTGCTTGCCGGTGTGGCCGACAGTACCTCGTTCAAGGTAACAACGCTGACCCGCTGCGCCCGGCGCAACAGCGGCAGAGCCTCACGTACAACGCGTCGCGAGGCCCGACAGTCGCGCCAGGCTATCGCAATATGTCGCGGCAACGCGCGAGCCTCGTAGGCAGGCGGCACGACCAGGACGGGCCGCCCGCCGCGGACGAGCAGCACCTGCGCATCGCAGAAACCATCATCGTCGCCCGACGGTGTCGATCGTCCGATCACGATCAGATCGGCGCGCCGGGCTTCGCGCAGCACCGCTTCGGTCATCGATCCGATTCCGCCAGCAAAGAAGACCTGGTCGACGCTCGGTTCGACCGTGGCGCGGAACCCTGCCTCCACTGTGGCGAGGTCGAGACGGCAGCTGGCGCGCGCTTCTGCGAGCAGCTCACCCACCATCCCGATTGTGGCGTTTGGCTCGACGTCCGGCGGGTGCGGCCATCGCGACAGAACACCCAGAAGGCTCGCGCCGAGCTGGCCAGCGAGCATTCCCGCATAGCTGGCTCGCTGATAGGCGGCATCGTCTTCGCCCAGGGCAACCAATATCTCGGCGTAGGACATCGGAGCCTCCCACTGATGACTATCGGAGACGATCCTAGATCGCGCGTTGGGCTCCGCCTTGATGCGGGTCAAAGCCCCCTCAACCGGGTCGCCATGTGCGGACTTGTCCGAGATCAAGGCGAGCATGTCGGTCGATCCCGATAATATGTGCTCGACTTGCAACCGATGGAGCACCACCATGCGCATCTGGCTCAGGCGCCGTTTCGAACGGCAGGCCCGGTTGATGGGCGCCATGATGGAGCGAATTGGCATTGAGCCCGAATTGGCGGCAAGTCGCGGGCGGCTCTATGACGCCGCCAATCGCCGCTGTCTCTGGTGCGCCGCTCATGAAGAGTGCGGCAAATGGATCGAGCAGCATCAAAATGCCGAGCGCGGCCCCGATTTCTGTCCAAATGCCCGGTTCTTCGAAGCAACCAGCCGCTCATAACAGCTGTTGACCGAATCCGGCGCGGCCCCATGCTGCAAGACAACCAGCCGCGGTAACAGCGCGGCGGCAGGACGTGGTATCGATTGACGAGATCGACCATTGCTTCCCGGAGTTGGTGACCGCGCCGGAACTGCGCTCTACCGATATCCGGTCGGCCAGTGCGTTGAGCTTCTGCGCGGCATCGGGTCTGGCATGGTGGCCGACGAACGATAGCGAGTGGGCTGTTCCGAAACGCAACCAGTCCGGGTAGCAGGCTTCGCCACTCGTCATCTGGTGGCGAAGATCGACTAACCGCAGCCGCCGCGTCGCGCGTCAGGCGTCGAGACGCCGCAGGGCGGTCCGATCGCGCAGGACGATCGATCGGCGATGGGTCGGCAGCTCGATGACACCCTTACGCTCGAGCTGCGTCAGCGTGCGAGAAACGGTCTCGATCGTCAGACCGAGATGATCGGCGATGTCGCTGCGCGACATGGGCAGATCCAGATGGCTCATCTCGGACAGTCGCCCCGACATATCCAGCAGGAAGGTCGCGATGCGCTCCAGTGCGCTCTTGCGGCCGAGCAGGAGCATATGGCTCTGTGCGCGCTCGATTGCATGCATCATCGCCGCCACCACGCGCTGGGCGAATTCGGCATCTTCCGCCAGCATCCGTTCGAGCTGCGAGCGCTGATAGATCCGGAGCGTCGCGTCTTCGACGACCTCGGCGCCGACCCGGTGCAGGCAAGAAGCCTCGAACCCGAAAAGATCCCCCTTCAGGTGAAAGGCGTCGATCTGGCGCCGCCCGTCCTTGAGGAGCTGCGACGTCCGAACCGTTCCGGAGACCACCTCGTAGAAGTGCAGGGCAGTAGAGCCTTCGGAAAAGACGGTCTGCCCCTTCTTGAAGCGTGTCGGGACATCGATGAACGCAATGGCGTGTTTCTGGACGATGGCACCTGGTAACGCATGCCCGGCGCGGGGATATTGAAGAGCGGTCTGCATCGGCATGTCTCCGCTTGCAATCTGTGATGACGTTCTACCTCCCGCGGAACCCGGCCAAAATCCGATACACTCCTAAGGGATTTTACTGAGGCCGTTCTTGCGATCGCGTCAGGGCGCTTCGGATTCCGTCGAGCAGCGCGCCGTCATGCAGGGGTTTCTCGAGCACTTTGCAGAAGCCCGCCCGTCTCGCGCGCTCTCGCACCTCCCGGCTGAGAAGACCGGTCATGAGGATTGCCGGAAGCCAAACGTTGCGACGCCTCAGCCGCTCGACCAGCTCGAAGCCATCCATCCCGGCCATCGCATAATCGATGAGGAGGCAGCCACGGGCAGGAAGATCGTCGTCGAAAAGAAGGCTTTGCGCATCGCCATAGATGCGGACGTCGAGCCCCTCGATCTCGAGGGCGAACTTCAGCGAACGCAGGACGGCGGGATCATCGTCGACGATGATCACCGGCCCGGTGGCTTCCAACGTCGGAAGGTTCTCGACAGACATGCGAGCCGTTATCGCGCTCGCCAGGCTCTTCGGAAATTCCGGGAAATCCCTTAGGGCTTGTCTTCCTTGGCCCCGGCAAGAAGCACGAAGCGGACGAGCTCGGACAGGCTACGCGCCTGCATTTTCGTCATGGCATTGGCGCGGTAGATCTCGACTGTCCGAGGACTGATGTCGAGGTCGAAGGCGATCACCTTGTTTGCCTTGCCTGCGACCAGCCCATCCAGCACCTGACGTTCGCGTTCGGACAATGATTGAAGGCGCTGCCTGATCTCCTGCGTCTCGTTGTCGATGCGGAAACGCTCACGATGGCGGCTCAATGCCGAGCGGACCGCGCCGAGGATCGTCTCGTCGTCGAAGGGCTTCTCGACGAAATCGAGCGCTCCCTCCTTCATCGCCTCGACGGCCAGGGGCACGTCGGCATGGCCGGTCATCACAATGACCGGCATGGCGTAGCCGTTCTGCCTGAGACGGCGCAGGAATTCGATGCCATCGATCTCGGGCATCCGGACGTCGGTCACCACACAGCCCCTACCACCGGCGCCGACCTTGTCGAGGAATGCGACCGCCGACTCGTGCAGCCTGACCGGCAGGCCATCCGAGGCAAGGAGGAACGACAGTGACTGTCGCACTGCCGCGTCGTCATCAACGATATGAACGACCGGCTCTTCAGCCATTTTGGAACTCTCCGGGATCGACCGCGCGCAACGTAAAGCTGAAGGTGGTCCCTTCGCCAGAACGACTATCGGCCCAGATCTTCCCGCCATGCGCTTCGACGATGGTTCGGCAGATGGACAAGCCGACGCCCATGCCCTGCTTCTTGGTCGTCATGAACGGTTGGAACAACTGCTCGGCGACGGCTGGGCTGATGCCGGCGCCCGTGTCTGCGATGCTGATCTCGATCAACTCGTCGCCGGCAGCCCGGGTCGCGATCGAAAGTTCGCGCCGTTGCGAGCCGGACATGGCTTCGAGGGCGTTGCGGATCAGGTTCAACAGGACCTGCTGGACCTGGATCCGGTCTGCCAAAACGTAAGCGGCCGCAGGATCGAGCGCGAAGGTTATGCGCACACCCTTTTCCTTGGCGCCGACGAGCGCCAGTGCGCTCGCTTCCTCGATGAGCTTCGGCAGCGCTTCGACATGCCTCTCGCTCTCGCCGCGCGCGACGAACTCGCGCAGGTGCCGGATCACCTGGCCGGCCCGCAAGGCCTGCTCGGCCGCCTGGTTGACTCCATCGCGCAGCAGCTGGAACTCGTCGCCTTCGAACCTCTGCAGGATGCGGTGGCAGCCTTTGAGGTAGTTCGTGATCGCCGTCAGCGGCTGGTTCAATTCATGAGCGAGCGTCGAAGCCATGTCGCCGAGGGCAGTGAAGCGGGACATGTGCACGAGCTCGGATTGAAGCTCCTGCAGGCGGGTTTCCGTCTGCTGGCGTTCCGTCAGGTCGCGGATGAAGCCGGTGAAATAGCGTTGGCCGCCCGAGCGCATCTCGCCGACCGAGAGCTCCATCGGGAAGGTCGAGCCATCCTTGCGCTGACCGACGACGACACGGCCGATTCCGATGATCCGCTTCTCGCCAGTCGTGAGGTAGCGCCCGATATAGCCGTCATGCTGCGAGCGGTACGGGTCCGGCATCAGCATCTTAACGTTCTGGCCGATGACCTCCTCCGGCTCGTAGCCGAATTGCCGAACCGCCGCGGCACTGAACGATTGAACGCGGCCCCGTTCGTCGATGACGATCATCGCGTCAGGCACCGTATCGAGGATCGAACGCAAATGCGCTTCGTTGGCGCGCAGGACTCCTTCGGCGCTGCGCTGCTGGCTTGCGTCGCGGAGCACCACTCCGAAGCCGAGGATCTGTTTCCGATCCCCGTGCAGAGCCGAGATGATGATCCGAGCCTGTAATTCGGTGCCGCTCTTGGTCCGGCGCGGCGCCTCGAGCCTGAGTTCCTTCAGCTCGGCAGCGCGCAGGTCGGACGCTGGGCGTCCCGTCCCCTGATCCTGTTCGCCATACAACAGATGATGTGACTGCCCGCAGAGCTCGCCAGCGCTCCATCCGATCACCTGCTCGCAGCCTGCGCTGACGCTGCAAATCCGTCCGCTGGCGTCGAGCACCAGAAGAACGAACCGCTCGACCGTGTCCGAGGATGGGATGTCAGCCGGAACCGTCTCGGCCAGCATCTCGTGTGCTTCCGTTGATCTCTGCATCCGGGCTCCAAAAAGAGACCGAGGCTTGACGCTAAGCCATGACCTCGACCGGAATCACGCCCGCCCGGATCATGCCGCCGGATCAATACAGCACGTGTTCCGTGAGTTGGAAACGATCGAAATTTGCCGCGGAGCTGCGCCGCAGCCACCGGTCGACATGCGGCGCTTTAACAGAGCGTCGCGGCTTTCATTCAATCTGGCAAAAAAACTTCGGCTGCGATTGCTGCTGCGGAATTTTCGCCGCGACGAGCGGCCGGGATTACCTGCTCTCCCCGGCCGGCTAGGGCGTGATCGCGACCTTGAGGACGCCGTCGCGCTGCGAGCCGAAGAGCTCATACGCCTCCTTGATGCGTTCCAGCGGGAAGCGATGCGTGACCAGCGCGCACAGATCGATACGCCCAGCGTCGACGACGTCGATCAGGCGGCGCATCCGTTCCTTCCCGCCAGGGCATAGCGTGGTGACGATGCGATGGTCGCCGAGACCCGCTGCGAAGGCACCGAGCGGAATCGTCAGGTCACCTGAATAGACGCCGAGCGAGGACAGTGTTCCCCCGGGACGTAGAACTGCGAGTGCTGCCGCGAATGTCTCCTGCTTGCCGAGCGCCTCGATCGCGACATCAACGCCGCGTCCATCAGTCAGCCGCATGATCTCGGCGACCGGATCGCCCTTGCTGAAATCGACGATCTCGTCCGCCCCGAGCCGGCGCGCTATCTGCTGGCGTTCCGGAATGCTTTCCACGGCGATGATGCGAGTTGCTCCCATCAGCAGGGCGCCTGCCGTGGCGCACAAGCCAATCGGTCCCTGCGCGAAGACGGCGACGCAATCGCCGATCTTCACTCCACCGCTCTCGGCGCCGGAGAAGCCGGTCGACATGATGTCGGGACACATCAGAACCTGTTCGTCGGTCAAGCCGGAAGGGACATGCGCGAGATTGGCCATCGCGTCAGGCACGAGCAGGTATTCGGCCTGCGCGCCGTCGATGGTGTTGCCGAAGCGCCAGCCGCCCATGGCCTTGAAGCCATGGCGCTCGCCGGGACCGTCCTGTGAGAGGCAGCCGCAAAGGCAGGCGGCGCTGTGTCCCGATGGCGTAATCGCGCCGGCGATCACCCGCTGGCCCTCCCGGAAGCCCTTCACCTCCGACCCGAGCTTCTCGATCACGCCGACCGGCTCGTGACCGATCGTCAGCCCGCGAGCCACCGGATACTCGCCCTTGAGGATATGGATATCGGTGCCACAGATCGTCGTGGTCGTGATGCGCAGCAACGCATCGAGCGGGCCGGGCTCAGGCACCGGCTTGTCCTCGAGCTCGATGCGGCCGGGCTCGACGAAAACGGCCGCGCACATCATCTTGGATTGACGCTTTTGCCTCGTCTGCGTCGTGGGCAGCAGATCTGATTGAAGGGCAGGGGACATGATCGCTCTCCGGAAGCGCCGAGATGAAATCAGCCTGCCGTGAACTGGTCCGGTTGGATTTGATTCAACGCAAAACCGCGAGAAAACACGCCTGCGATCGACAAAAACAATATGGTCGACGGGTCTAACATCCCGCGACAGCGCGCCAGGACAGCTATCGGCGCGAACACATCACGCTCTTCGAGACGTGCTCGCGGGGACGGGCAGATGCTGTGCCGGCACCATTCAAGTCCGGCTCGACCGACACCGGAGACGGGGCGTCTTACTCCCATCGCTGAGGCGCTTTCCGCGTGGCGAACCGGATGCGCTTGAGCAGGCCGTCCCCTCGCGCCAGCCGATGATGCAGTGCCGCCAGAGCATGAACTGCGGCGACACAGAGGAGCACATTGGCGGCAAGCTCATGCCGCGATGCTACTTCGATCATGCCGCGCTTGGTCCGAAAGATGCAGCATGGGAACCTCGTTCTTTCATGCGCTGCCGATGAGAATGCCTTCAGGGAGAACGAGAATTCCCTTCAGGACGTCACACGAGGCAATTGTAGTGCGCTGTCGTTGCGCGCTTTGATTTGCCGCAAAGCGGCTCAGACATTCCGCGAGTACGGAATAGCCGTACCGGAACGGGGATGATCGAACATCATCATGACGTCGATCTGTTCGTGGCCGCCCTCGCAGAAGGCATGAGACGGGTTATCAGCCAGCCCAAATGCCGGACGCCCCGGCTCGACGCCCTTGGAACGCCAGGCATCGCGCAGTGAGGCCGCAATGTCCGGAGGGCGTCGGAACAGGAATGGAGCCTGCGCAGGGGCGCAGTGACTGGAGAAAGCCGCATGATCACCGACGATCTGAGCCGGGATTTGAGCACCCGAACGGGCTTCACGTTTCATGTCCGGCCTGCCGAACCCGACGATGAGGCGGGACTGGCCGAGTTCTTCACGCATGTGACGCCTGAGGATCTGCGCTTCCGCTTTCTGACCACCGTCAGGGAGGTGGGGCACGATCGTCTGGCAGCCATGACGAAAATCGATCATCGACAGACCGAGAGCTTCATCGCCTTTACCGAGGACGGAAAGACGATCGTCGCCACCGGCATGTTGGCCTGTGACGCTGCCTTGGAGAGAGGGGAGGTCGCGATCTCGATCCGGAGCGAATACAAGCACAAGGGCGTCGGCTGGGAATTGCTCAGGCACATCTGCAATTTCGCCGAGACCAAGGGCGTAAAAGTCGTCGAATCCCTGGAAGATCGTCAAAATCACGAAGCGATCGAGATCGAGCGCGAGCAGGGATTCGAGGTCGACGAGTGTCCCGATGATGTTCGCCTCGTCGTGCTCAGGAAGAGACTCGGGTAAGTGCCGGGTTAGGCGTGGCAGGCTGGCGGGCGTGAGCATGAAGAGCTCGGGCTCAAGCCGGCTTGTCATCCCCGATCGACATTCTTCGTTGTCCTGCCCAGCACCGGCCAGCCGGCGATCGCGGAGAACTTTGGCGCCATGGCTTGTTGCCCTGTGATCAGGTGCAACAGGCCGGCCGAAGGTCGCATGGCGCCGCCGTACGCATTCGCCGATGCGGTTGCTCAGCCTGGCCGGCTGCTTGTCGCATGCTAAGATAATAGTCTCTTGAACGCATATGCCTGCTTCTTTTGGAGATCCAAGATGCGCCCCTTTCGCGCTGCAGCGACAGCCCTTCTCGCTGCGCTCATCCTGTCGGCGCCAGGGGCGCAGGCGCAATCCCGCATCAAGGCACTGATCGAGCGGCTGCGCGGCGACACGATGCCCGACGGCATCGTCAAGACCAATGGCCGTATCGAAGCGACGCAGATTGACGTCGCCTCGAAATATGCCGGCCGCCTGGCCGAGGTCACGGTCAAGGAAGGCGACGAGGTCACGGCCGGGCAGGTGATCGCACGCATTTCCTCGCCGGAATACGAGGCGCAATTGCGTGCCGCGCAGGCTCAGGTGCTGCGCGCGCGGCAGGCGCTTGCGGAGGCCGAGGCGCTGATCGCCCAGCGCAAGAGCGATCAGATTCTTGCACGCACCGACGCCGAACGCGGCAAGGAACTGGTCGCGAAGGGTTATCTCAGCAAGCAGGTCGACGACCAGCGCGCGGCCAAGGCCGACGCAGCCGATGCCGCGCTGCGCGCCGCGCAGGCGCAGCGCGACCAGGCCCAGTTCGCGATCCACGCTTCCGAGGCCGATGCCGAGCAGATCAAGGCGATCCTGGTCGATCTCGTGCTGCTCGCGCCGCGCAGCGGTCGCGTCCAGTACCAGCTTGCCCGCACAGGCGAGGTCGTCGCGGCCGGGACGCGGGTCGTCACCATCCTCGATTTGTCGGATGTCTACATGACGATCTACCTGCCGGCGGCACAGGCCGGGCAGCTCGCGCTTGGCGACGAGGCGCGGATCATCCTCGATCCCGTGCCGCAATATGTGATTCCAGCGACGGTCAGCTTCGTTGCAGCCGATGCGCAGTTCACGCCCAAGGCGGTGGAGACCGCCGAGGAACGCGAGAAGCTCGTCTTCCGCGCCAAGCTCCAGGTCGATCCCCAATTGCTGGCCAAGTACCACCGGCAGGTGAAGACCGGTGTGCGTGGGCTCGGATTCGTGCGGACCTCGCCCAGTGCGAAATGGCCTGACTCGCTGGCCGTGAAGCTGCCATGACGCAGGACGGCCTTGCCGCCAGTCTTGCCGGGGTCACACATCGCTACGGCAAGGTGATCGCTCTCGATGCGCTGACGCTCGGCATTCCCTCCGGCCGCATGATCGGCGTGATCGGGCCGGATGGGGTCGGCAAATCGACCTTGCTCGCGCTGGTCGCTGGGGTGCGGATGATCCAGCAGGGCAGCGTCCATGCCCTCGGTGGCGACCTGAGCGACAAGACCCAGCGAGAGGCTCGGCGCGGACGCATCGCCTATATGCCGCAGGGACTGGGGCGCAATCTCTACCCGACGCTCTCGGTCTTCGAGAACATCGACTTCCACGCCAGGCTCTTCGGACAGGATGCCGCCGAGCGCCGCAGCCGCATCGACGAGCTTCTCAAGGCAACGGGGCTCGACCCGTTCGAAGGCCGGCCGGCTGCGAAGCTTTCCGGCGGCATGAAACAGAAGCTCTCGCTCTGCTGTGCGCTGATCCACGATCCCGACCTGCTGATCCTCGACGAACCGACCACCGGCGTCGACCCGCTCTCGCGCGGCCAGTTCTGGGACCTGATCGACACGATCCGCGCCCGTCGCCCAGGCATGAGCGTCATCGTCGCGACCGCCTATATGGAGGAAGCCGAGCGCTTCGACTGGCTCGTCGCGATGGACGACGGCAAGGCGATCGCCACCGGCACGCCCGCCGAGCTACGTCAGAAAGCTGGGCAGTCGACGCTGGAAGATGCCTTCGTCGCATTGCTGCCGAAAGCCAAACGCGCCCAGCATCAGGCAGTGTCGCTCAGGCCGCGCGCCGTCAACGACGACGCCACGCCCGCGATCGAGGCCGAGGGCCTGACCCGGCGATTCGGCGATTTCGTCGCGGTGGACCATGTTAGCTTCCGCATCGGGCGTGGCGAGATCTTCGGCTTCCTCGGTTCGAACGGCTGCGGCAAGTCGACGACCATGAAGATGCTGACTGGCCTGCTGCCGGCTAGCGAAGGCACCGCCAAGCTCTTCGGCCAGCCGCTCGCGGCCGACGACATGGAGACGCGCCGCCGCGTCGGCTACATGTCGCAGGCTTTTTCGCTCTATAGCGAGCTGACGGTCCGCCAGAACCTCGTGCTGCATGCCGAGCTCTACCATCTGCCGCCGGCCGACATCCCGATCCGGATTGCCGAGCTTCTGACCCGCTTCGACCTTGCGGATGTCGCCGATGAGCGGCCCGACAGCCTGCCGCTCGGCATCCGCCAGCGCCTGCAACTCGCCGTCGCCGTGCTGCACCGCCCGGCGATGCTGATCCTCGACGAGCCGACCTCGGGCGTCGATCCGATCGCGCGTGATGCCTTCTGGCGCACGCTGATCGACCTCTCGCGCGACGACGGCGTCACCATCTTCCTCTCGACGCATTTCATGAACGAGGCGGAACGCTGCGACCGCATCTCCTTCATGCATGCCGGCAAGGTGCTTGCGGTCGGCACGCCGCAGGAGCTGGTGGAAAAGCGCGGCGCAAACACGCTGGAAGAGTCCTTCATCGCCGATCTCAAGGAAGCCGCGGGCATCGCGGATGCGCCGGGGGAGCCGGCTTCCGTGTCTGACGCCGCTGCCGTGCGCCCGACTCCGGCAGCGCGCCGCTTCGATCCGCGCCGCCTCTGGGCCTGCACGCGGCGCGAGACGATGGAGCTGCTCCGCGACCCGATCCGGCTGAGCTTCGCCTTCCTCGGGCCGCTCCTGCTGATGCTGGCGTTCGGCTTCGGCATCTCCTTCGACGTCGAGAACCTGAAATTCGCGGCCTACGATCAGGACAACTCGATGGAGAGCCGGCAACTCGTAGAGGCCTTCTCCAGCTCGCGCTATTTCTCCGAGCAGGCGCCGATCCGTTCCGCGGCCGAACTGGATCAAAGGCTAAGAAGCGGCGAGCTGCAGCTTGTCATCGAGATCCCGCCCTCCTTCGGTCGCGATCTGATGGCGACCCGCACGCCGGAACTCTCGGTCTGGCTCGACGGCGCCATGCCGTTCCGGGCCGAGACGACGCGCGGCTATGTCACGGGGCTGGCGACGCAATATGTGCAGAGCTTCGCGGCCTCCCAGGCCGCGTCGAGCCATGCGCCGACACCCGTCATGATCGAGACCCGCTTCCGCTACAATCAGGCCTTCAAGAGCGCCAATGCGATGGTGCCGAGCGTGATCATGCTGATGCTGATCCTGATCCCGGCGATCATGTCGGCGATCGGCGTGGTCCGCGAGAAGGAAACCGGCTCGATCGCCAATTTCCGCTCGACGCCGATCAGCCGCTTCGAGTTCCTGTTCGGCAAGCAA
>PNLY01000052.1 GCA_013823325.1 Methylobacterium sp. | reverse complement strand
ACCGTGCCCATCACCAGCGTGTAGTCGCGGTTGAGCGCGCCCTCGACGAAATAGCGCCCGATGCCGGGGATGCCGAAGATCGTCTCGACCACGACCGAGCCGGTGAGCAGGCTCGCCGCCGCCGGCCCGAGATAGGAAACCACCGGCAGGGCCGCGCCGCGTGCCGCATGCAGCGCGATGGTCGTTGTCGAGAGGCCCTGGGACCGCAGTGTACGGATGTGATTGGCGCGCAAGGTCTCGATCATTGCCGCGCGGGTCATCCGGGCGATCACGGCGATCTGGGGGAGGGCGAGCGTCACGACCGGCAGCACGCTGTTGCGCAAGGCGCCGCCATTCCAGCCGCCGACCGGCAGCCAGGCGAGCGTGAGCCCGAACACGATCTGGAGCACCGGCGCGACGACGAAGTTCGGGATGGTGATGCCGGCGGTGGCGAAACCGATCACCGCATGGTCGGCCGCACCGTTCTGGCGGAAGGCGGCGAGCATGCCGAGCGGACCGCCGATCGTGAGCGCGAGCAGCAGGGCCGACGCGCCCAGCCGCATCGAGACCGGCAGCCCCTGCGCAAACAGTTCAGCGATTGAGAAGTCGCGAAAATAGAAGGACGGGCCGAAATCGCCGCGCAGCAGGGCGGCGAGATAGGTCAGGTATTGCTGGAACAGCGGCTGGTCGAGCTTGTAGATGCGCCTTAGGTTCTCCATCACCTTGGCTTCGAGCGGCTGTTCGAGATCGAACGGCCCGCCCGGCGCGACGCGCATCAGGAAGAACGAGATCGTCACGATCACGAACAGGGTCGGGATCGCGGCGGTCAGGCGGCGCAGGATGTAGGTGAGCACGGGGGCGATCCCTACGTCATGCTCGGGCCGGGCCCGAGCATCTCATGAGCGCTGGCGGTCGCCCGCTTCGGCCTGAGATGGCCGGGTCAGCCCCGGCCATGACGCGCTTTCTGTCACGGCTTCAGGCTCAGGAACCGCGTCGGCAGCGCGCCGCGCAGGTTCTGCTGGAAGCCCTGCACCTTCGGCGAGACCAGGTTCTTCGAGGAATAGTAGAGCACCGGGATCCAGGGCACTTCGGCCGCGAGGACCGCATCGGCCTCGCGCAGGATCGCGGCGCGCTTTGCGATGTCGATCTCCTCGGCGCCCTGCTTCATCAGCGCGTCGAATGTCGGGTTGTTGTACTTGCCGGAGTTGAAGCCGGTATTGTCGCTCTGGAACAGGAACAGGAAGTTCTGCGGGTCGGAATAATCGCCGATCCAGCCATAGCGGGCGATGTCGAAATCGCCGCCGTCGCGCAGCAGGGCGAAATGCGTCTTGCCGTCGGTGTTGATGAAGCTGGTCTCGACGCCGATCGCCTTCCATTGCTCGGCGATGGCGATGACGGTGCGGCGGTTGTTGTCGGTGGTGTTGTAGCGCAGCTGGACCTTGAGCGGCACGCCTGGCCCGAAGCCCGCGGCGGCGAGCAGCTTCTTGGCCTCGTCCTCGCGGTCGAGCGGGGACGTACCCTTGAAATCGGCTTCGGCCCGCTCGCCGTAATTGCCGATATTCGGCGGGATCACGCCATAGGCCGGCAGCATGGTGCCGCCCCAGATCTCCTCGGCGATGAACTCGCGATCGATCACCATCGACAGCGCACGGCGCACCCTTATGTCGTCGAACGGCTTCTTGGCGGTATTGATGATCAGGAAATAGGTGCCGAGATAGGGCGAGATCCGGACCTGGTCCTTGCCGAGCTTCTCGCGCAATTGCTGGACCTGGTCGGCCGGAATGTCCGATGTCATCTGCAGCTCGCCGGCCTGGAAGCGGCGGGCGGCGGCGGAGAAGTCGGGCGTCGGATAGTAGATCACCGTGTCGATCTTGACGTTCGCGGCGTCGTGGAAATTCTTGTTCTTCTCCAGCCGGATATGCGAGTTCGGCACGAATTCCTTCAGCGTGTAGGCGCCGTTCGAGACCCAGTTCTCCGGCTTGACGAAGTCCTTGCCGAATTTCTGAAGGGAAGCCGGATGGACCGGCAGCCCGGTCTGGTGCGTCAGCAGCTCGAGGAAATAGGGCGTCGGCCGCTCCAGCGAAATCTCGAGCGTGCGCTCGTCGAGCGCCTTGACACCGAGATCCTCGAGCTTGGCGCCTTCGCTGGCCTTGTTGATCTTCTCGGCGTTGAGGATCGGGTAGAGGATGTTGGCGTATTTCGCGCCGGTTTCCGGATTGACCATGCGCCGGAACGAGAAGACGAAATCATTCGCCGTGACCGGGTCGCCATTCGACCATTTGGCATTCGCGCGCAGCTTGAAAACGTAGCTCTTGCCGTCCGGCGCCATCGTCCAGCTTTCGGCGACGCCGGGGACGACCTCGCCGTTGATGTGGTGAATCACCAGGCCTTCGGAGAGGTCGCGCAGGAGATGGGCCTCGCTGACCGTCGAGGTCTTGTGCGAATCGAGCGTCTCCGGGTCGCCGTCATTGCCGCGATGGAACACGACCTGTGCCATGGCGGCGCCCGCAAAGCCCGCGAGCGCAAGAAAAAGACCGCTCGCCAGCGCGAGCGGCCGGATGGCGCGCTTGATTCCGGACTGACGGTGGATCTCACGCATGAGCGCTCTCCGACGTTTCGCACGGGCCCCTTTCCCGCTCCTGAAGCGAAGTATGAGCCTATCGCGCGCCGCCCGCCAAGCGTGAAAAGCCGGTATCAACCGCTCAGCTTAAGTCACTGGCCTGCTTTCGAAAGCTGGCTCAGAAACGAGTTGAGCGGAGCCTCTCCCAAGGTCAGCCGGCAGCTGCCCGCCCTTGCGCTTCCGCGACCGCGACCGCGGTCATGTTGACGACGCCGCGCGCCGTCACGTTGCCGGTGAGGATGTGCACCGGCTTGGCGGCGCCGATCAGGATTGGGCCGACTGGCAGCGCGTCGCCCAGCACCTTGGCGAACTGGTAGGCGATGTTGGCCGCGTCGAGATTGGGAAAGATCAGGACGTTGGCGACGCCCTTCAGCTTCGAGGACGGCAACACCCGATCGCGGATCGCCGCGACGAGGGCGGTATCGGCTTCCATCTCGCCGTCGCATTCCAGTTCCGGCGCGCGCTCCTGGATCAGCTTGACCGCCTTGCGCATCTTGATTGAGCTCGGCGTGTCGGCCGCGCCGAAATCCGAATGCGACAGGAGAGCGATCTTCGGGGCAATGCCGAAGCGCTCGACATGGCCTGCGGCGAGGATCGTCATGTCGGCGATCTCTTCGGCGGTAGGATCGTACTTCACATGGGTGTCGGCCAGGAAGAACGCGCCCTTGCTGGTGATGACCAAGGTCATCGCCGCGATGTCGCAGACGCCGGGCTCCAGCCCGATGATGTCGCGGATATGGCGCAGCCGCGAGAGGAAGCGGCCTTCGAGGCCAGTGATCATCGCATCCGCTTCGCCGCGCGCCACGGCCAGTGCCGCGATCACGGTGTTGTTGGTGCGCACCAGCGAGCGGGCCGCCTCAGGCGTGATGCCGCGCCGCCCGGCGATGTCGAGATAGGTCTGAACGTAGTCGCGATAGCGCGGGTCGTCCTCGGGATTGATCAGCTCGCAATCGATGCCTGGGCGGATGGTCAGGCCGAAGCGCTTGACGCGGCTCTCGATCACCGAGGGGCGGCCGATCAGGATCGGGATCGCCATGCCTTCCTCGATCGCGATCTGGGCGGCGCGCAGCACGCGCTCGTCCTCGCCCTCGGCATAGATCACCCGCTTCGGGTCGGCCTTGGCCTTGGCGAAGAGCGGCTTCATCAGGAAGCCGGAGCGGAAGACGAAGCGCGACAGGTCCTCGCGATAGGCTTCCAGGTCGATCAGCGGCTTCTTGGCGACGCCGGTCGCCATCGCCGCTTCCGCCACCGCCGGCGCGATGCGCAGGATCAGGCGCGGATCGAATGGGTTGGGGATCAGCGAGGTGGCACCGAAGGTCGAGGCCTCGCCGCCATAGGCGCGCGCCGCGACGTCCGAGGTCGCTTCGCGGGCGAGCGCCGCGATGGCGCGCACCGCTGCGAGCTTCATCGGCTCGTTGATCGTCGTCGCCTGCACATCGAGCGCACCGCGGAAGATGTAGGGGAAGCACAGGACGTTGTTGACCTGGTTCGGATAGTCCGAGCGCCCCGTGCAGATCATCGCGTCCGGGCGGACGGCCAGCGCTTCCTCCGGCATGATCTCGGGATAGGGATTGGCGAGCGCCAGGATCAGCGGCTTTTGCGCCATCTCCTTGGCCATCTCCGGCTTCAGCACGCCGGCGGCGGAGAGGCCGAGGAAGATGTCGGCGCCGGGGATGACCTCGGCGAGCGTGCGGGCCTCGGTCTCCTGGGCATAGACCTCTTTCCAGCGGTCCATCAGGGTGTTGCGGCCCTTGTAGACCACGCCGTCGAGGTCGGTGACCCAGATGTTCTGCGTGCGGGCGCCCAGCGAGACGAGCAAATTGAGGCAGGCCAGCGCGGCCGCGCCGGCGCCGGAGACGACGATCTTGACGTCGCCGATTTTCTTGCCCGCGAGGTCGAGCCCGTTCAGGACGGCGGCGCTGACGATGATCGCGGTGCCGTGCTGGTCGTCATGGAAGACCGGGATGTTCATCCGGGCCTTGAGCTGCTCCTCGATCTCGAAGCATTCGGGCCCCTTGATGTCCTCGAGATTGATGCCGCCGAAGGTCGGCTCCAGCGCGGCGACGACATCGACGAATTTCTCTATGTTCTTCTGCTCGACCTCGATGTCGAAGCAGTCGATCCCGGCGAACTTCTTGAACAGGACGGCCTTGCCCTCCATCACCGGCTTGGAGGCGAGCGGGCCGATATCGCCGAGACCGAGCACGGCCGTGCCGTTGGTGATGACGGCGACGAGGTTCTGGCGCGAGGTCAGCTCGGCGGCCTCGCCCGGGTCCTCGACGATCGCCTCGCAGGCCGCGGCGACGCCGGGCGAATAGGCAAGCGCCAGGTCGCGCTGGTTGCCGAGCGGCTTGGTTGCCTGAATCTCCAGCTTACCCGGCTTGGGAAGGCGGTGGTAGACGAGCGCGCCCGAACGAAGGTCCGCCGACAAGGTGCTCTTAGCCATCCCACGCTTCCTCTGCGCTGCCGTTGTGAGATCAGGAGGTCGCGCGGAACACCTGCCCGCGTCAAGCGTCGGCGAAGCAATAATCCTGCTTCAGAACGGAAGCATCACGCCGCCAGCGCGCCGACGCCGCCATCGTGCAGATGGCAGGCGGCGACATGGCCGGGCGCGATCTCCTTGAGCGCCGGCCGCTCAACCTTGCAGCGGGGCCCGGCTGCCGGGCAGCGCGGGTGGAAATGGCAGCCCGAGGGCGGATGCAGCGGCGAGGGGATCTCGCCCTTCAGCGGAGCGAAGCGCTTCTTGCGGGCACTGATCGTCGGGACATTGGCGAGCAGCGCCTGGGCGTAGGGGTGCTGCGGGCCCTTGAACAGTTCGCTTGCCGGCGCCGCCTCGACCACGCGGCCGAGATACATGATCACGACCCGGTCGGACAGGTGGCGGACCACCGAGAGATCATGGCTGATGAAAAGATAAGTCAGGTTAAGGTCGTCACGCAGCTTCATGAAAAGATTCAGGACTTGGGCCTGAATCGATACATCAAGTGCGGCCACGCTCTCGTCGCAGACGAGGAACTGCGGCTTGACCGCCAGCGCCCTGGCTATGCCGATGCGGGCGCGCTGGCCGCCGGAGAACTGGTGCGGGTAGCGGCGGCGATAGGTCGAGTCGAGGCCAACCCGGTCGAGCATCTCGGCGACATAGGCGTCCTGCTGCGCCTTCGGCACCAGCCCGTGCACGACCGGCGCCTCGCCGACGATGTCGGTGACGCGCAGGCGCGGGTTGAGCGAGGACATCGGGTCCTGGAAGATCATCTGGATGGCGAGCGTCGCCGCCTTGCGCTCCTCCGACGACATCTCGTCGGTATAGCGCCCGCGCCAGGAGACGCGGCCGGAGCTGGCATGGTGGACGCCGGCGACGACGCGCCCGAGGGTCGACTTGCCGCAACCGGATTCGCCGACCAGCCCGACGACTTCGCCCTGGCGGATCGAGAGGTCGACGCTGTCGACGGCGTGGACGGTCTGCTCGCTGTAGTTGGCGCCGAGCAGGTTGGCGAATTTCGAGGCGGCATCGAGCGGCTTGGTGAAGCGCTTCGAGACGCCTTCGAGGGTGAGGATCGGCGTGCTCATGCCGCGACTCCGGCGAGGTTCAGCGGATGGTGGCAGCGCACGCCGCGCTCGCCCGGGAACGGGGTGACGTCGGGGGCGATAGCGAGGCAGTCGGCCTGCGCGTAATCACAGCGGGCTGCGAAGGCACAGCCCTGCGGCAGGCGCGCCAGCGAGGGCGTCGACCCCCTGATCTGGCGCAAGGGCGCGCCGGGCTCGCCCTCGGCCGGCAGAGAGCCGAGCAAACCGTTGGTGTAGGGGTGGAGGGGTGTGTCGAGCACCGGATCGACGGCGCCGGTCTCGACAATGCGGCCGGCATACATCACCGCGATCCGGTCAGCGAGGCCGGCGACGACGCCGAGATCATGGGTGATCCAGACCAGCGCCGTGCCAGTATCGGCGCAGAGGCCCTGCATCTCCGCCAGGATCTGGCTCTGGATGGTGACGTCGAGCGCCGTCGTCGGCTCGTCGCAGATGATCAGCGGCGGGCGGTGCAGCAGCGCGATCGCGATCGCGACACGCTGGCGCATGCCGCCGGAGAACTGGTGCGGATAGGCGTTGAGGCGCTCCTCGGGCGAGGGGATGCCGACCTTGGCCAGCGCGTCGCGGGCGCGGTCGCGCGCCGCCTTGTGCGAGACCTTGTCATGGGCGGTGACGGCCTCGATCATCTGCGTGTCGACGCGTAGGACCGGGTTCAGTGTCATCATCGGGTCCTGGAAGATCATCGCGACCTCGCGGCCACGGACCTTGCGGAAGCCCTCTTCGTCGAGCCCGACCAACTCCTTGCCGTTGAGCTTGATCGAGCCCTCGACGATTCTGCCGGGCGGGTCGATCAGCCCCATCACCGAAAAGCCGGTGACCGACTTGCCGGAGCCGGACTCGCCGACGAGGCCGAGGACCTCGCCGCGGTCGACCCGGAAGGACACGCCGTCGACCGACTTCACCGTGCCGGCGCGGGTGAAGAAATGGGTCTTGAGGTTGGCGACTTCGAGAACGGGCGCCATGCTCACTTCTCCAGTCGCGGGTTGAGCACGTCGCGCAGGCGATCGCCGACCAGATTGATCGAGACGATCGTCATCAGCAGCGCAAAGCCGGGGAAGACCGAGATCCAGTAGCTGCCCGAGAGCATGTACTGGAAGCCGTTGGCGATCAGCACGCCGAGCGACGGCTCGGTCTGCGGCAGGCCGACGCCGAGGAAGGACAGCGTCGCCTCCAGCGAGATCGCATGGGCGGTCTGCACGGTGACGATGACGATCACCGGCGCGAGGCAATTCGGCAGGATGTGCCGGAAGACGGTGCGGGCATGGGACAAGCCCAGCGACTGTGCCGCCTCGACATATTCCTTGCGCCGCTCGACCAGCGCCGAGCCGCGCACGGTGCGGGCGTAATAGGCCCATTGCACCATCACCAGCGCGATGATGATCTTGTCGACGCCCTTGCCGAGGCCCGCGACCAGGATCAGGGCGACCAGCACAGACGGCAGCGAGAGCTGCAAATCGACGAGGCGCATGATCGCGGTCTCGGTGCGCCCGCCGGCATAGGCGGCGATCAGGCCGATCGCCGAGCCGATGCTCGCCGCCAGGATGCCGGAGAAGGCGCCGACCATCAGCGAGATGCGCAGGCCGTAGAGGATGCCGGAGAGGAGGTCGCGGCCGACGCCGTCGGAGCCGAGCCACATGGTGAAGCCCTCGCCCGAGACCGAGCCCGGCGGCTGGCGCGAATCCATCACGTCGACGCTGGCGAGGTCGTAGGGGTTCTGCGGCGCGATCAGCGGCGCGGCGATGGCGAGCAGCACGATCAGGATGAAGAGAGCGAGCCCGAACAGCGCCAGCCGGTCCTCGATGAAGGAGCGGACGAAGCGCCGGAACGGCGTCTCCTCCTTGACGGGGGCAACTGGCGGCGTCGCCGCGGCGGAGGGCAAAGCGGCGTCGCTCATGATGTCGCCTCCGTCAGGCGCACGCGTGGGTCGAGCGCCGAATAGATCAGGTCGACCAGGAGGTTGATGGTGACGAACAGCACGACGACGACCATGACATAGGCGACGATCACAGGCCGATCGAGCCGGGTGATTGCCTCCAGCAGCAGGCGGCCCATGCCCGGCCAGGCAAAGATCGTCTCGGTCACCACCGAGAAGGCGACGAGCGAGCCGAACTCCAGCCCGAGCACGGTGACGATCGGGATCATGATGTTCTTGAGGATGTGGACGCCGATGATCCGGCTCTGCGACAGGCCCTTGGCCCGTGCGAACTTGACGTAGTCCATCAGCGCCGCCTCGCGCGCGCCGGCCCGCGCCAGGCGGATCACCAGCGAGATCTTGAGCAGCGCCAGGTTGAAGGCGGGCAGGGCGACGTGCTGCCAGCCCTGAAGCGACAGCAGCGAGGTCTCGAAGCCGAGTATCGAGACGGTCGGCCCGCGCCCGGTCGCCGGCAGCCAGCCGAGGCTGACCGCGAAGGTCAGGATCAGCATAAGCCCGACCCAGAAGGTCGGCAGCGAGAAGCCGAGGATGGAGACGGCCATGATGAAGCGCGACAGCCGGCTTTCCGGCTTGAGGCCGGCATAGAGGCCGAGCGGCAAGCCGATCACGATCGCCAGCACCAGCGCGACGAAGGCGAGCTCCAGGGTCGCCGGCATCCGGTGCAGGATCAGCTTGATCGCGGATTCGCCATGGACGAAGGAGCGGCCGAGATCGCCCTGGGCGGCGTTCTTCAGGAAGACCAGGAACTGTTCCCAGATCGGCCGGTCGAGCCCGAGCGCGCGCGCCGTCTCGGCGATCTGCTGCTGGTCCATCTCGGGCGAGATCAGCATGTAGATGGGATCGCCGACGACGTTCACGCCGAAGAAGACGATCACGAGCATCGCCGCGATGACGAAGAGGGCTTGCGCCAGGCGGCGCAGGACGAATGCCAGCATGGTCCGGTGCCTTCCGGATCTGAGTGCGGGACGCCATCCCGACCGGCACAGCCGGCGGGATGGCGTCTTCACTTTCTAACAATGAAAGAGTGTCGCGCGGTCCGGACCGGGCTTCAAGCCGGTCCGGACCGGATCGACGCAAGCCGGTTATTCCTTACGGATGCCGGTCGCGAGCGTGTACTCGTCGGTGCGGGCCTGCACCTTGACGCCCTTGCGCGAGGCCCAGGTGTTCAGCTGGTAATGCGTCGGGATCAAGCCGACATCGTTCATGCTGATCTCCATCGCCTCGGCCAGAGCGGCGTCGCGCTTGGCGTCGTCGACGGTGCGCAGCGCCTCGTCCAGCTTGGCATCGAAGGCCGGGTTGGAGTAGCGGCCGCGATTGGTCGCGCCCATGCCCTTCTTCGGGTCGAAGGTGGCGAGCAGCGCCTTCAGCGAGTCCGAGGATTCACCGGTGCCGGCGCCCCAGCCGACCAGGATGAACGAGAACTCGGGCACATTGCCCTGGCCGCCCTGCGAGGCGCGGGTGAAGAAGTTCGCCGACGGCAGCGTCTCGACCTCGGTCTCGATCCCCAAGCGCGAGAACATCTGCGCGACAGCCTCGATGATCTTGGTGTCGTTGAGATAGCGGTTGATCGGCCCGTGCAGCTTCATCTTGAAGCCGTTGGGATAGCCGGCCTCGGCCAGCAGCTTCTTGGCCCCGTTGAGGTCGAAGGCGACCGGCTTCAGCTTCTTGGAGGTGCCGAAGAAGCCATCGGGCAGGAGCTGGCCGGCGGGGATCGCCTCCTTCTCCATGATGCGCTCGACGATGCCCGGGCGGTTGATCGCCATCGACAGCGCCTGGCGGACCTTGAGGTTGCGCAGCGGGTTCTTGATTTCCGAGCCGTCCTTGCCCTTGATGAAGGGCGAGACCTCGCGGAAGTGATCCATGTGGAAATAGATCACCCGGTTCGAGACCGTGCTCGAGACGTTGAGCTTGGCATCGCCCTTGAGGCGGGCGACATCCGAGGTCGGCACGTTCTCGATCACGTCGAGATCGCCGGCGAGCAGCGCCGCGACGCGCGTCGGCGCCGAGGTGATCATCCGGAACGTGACCTTCGACCAGGGCTCCTTGCCGCCCCAGTAGTTCTCGTTCGGGGTCAGCACGACGCGGTCGCCCGCGACATATTCGGCCTGCTTGTAGGGGCCGGTGCCACCGGCGGTGCACTTGCCGAGGTTGAAGTCCTCGGTGGTGGTGTCCTTGCACTTGGCCGGGATGATGCCGAAGGTCGAAAGGTCGGTGGGGACCAGCGGAGCCGGCTCCGTGGTCTTGATCCGGATCGTGTGGTCGTCGACCTTGCTGAATTCCTTGCCGCGGACATAGGCGTTGAAGCTCGACGGGCTCTTCGGCACGTTCGGAGCGCGCTGCATGGTGGCGAGAACGTCGTCCGCAGTGAACGGCGAGCCGTCATGGAACGTGACGTTCTTGCGCAGCTTGAATTCCCAGGTGGTGTCGTCGATCGCCTTCCAGCTCTCGGCGAGCGCCGGCTTCAGCGCCTGCTTCTCGTCCTGCCCGACCAGCGGCTCGTAGATGTGGCGGGCCATCAGGTTGTTGGGGGTGAGGTTATGGTAGTGCGGATCCATCGCGCTGAGCTCGGCCGACAGGCCGATCTTGAGTTCCTGGGCCGATGCCAGGCCGGCGATGGTCATGACCGGAGCCGCCAGAATGGCGAGCTTGAGAGCTTTCAGCCCGTTGGCGCTGAACGTTTTCATTCCGAACCTCCCGATGGCTTCTGGGCGCCATCTTTAACAACTGAGCCGCGGGTGGCGAGTCGCCGGATTGGCCGGTCTGCCCCTGATCTCGCCCGCCCGGGCTTGTAGAACGATTTCATATACCTGTAAATTATACGGCACGCGCTATGATATAACTTCGCTGCATAGGTAGATGCGGGGCGCGGATAGGGGCCGGACGCGATCATGGTGAACACGGCGAGCGCCGAGCGGCGACCACCGAGCCTGCGCGAGCTCGAAGTGCTGCAAGCTATGATCGCGACCCGCAAGACCGTGGCAGCAGCACAGATGCTCGGCATTTCGCAGCCGGCAGTGTCGCGGGCGCTCGCGGCGCTGGAGGCTCATGTCGGCCTCCCCCTGTTTTCGCGCGAAGGCGGCAGGCTTGTGCCCACTGCAGACGCCTTTGCGCTGGACGCGGAGGCGCAGCCGATCTTCGCAGCGCTCGACCGGCTGAATCGATGGCCCGGACAGGCGGCTCAGGCGAGCGTGCTGCGCATCGCGACGCCGCCAACCCTGGCCCAGCTCGTCCTGCCGCCGGTGCTGGCGGAATTCCGTCGGCAGGAGCCCGATGTCGTCGCCAATGTCGAGATCGACACCAGCTCCACCGTGATCACGCAAGTTGCCGACCGAGCAGTCGATCTCGGGCTCGTCGACATGTCGGCATCACATATCGGCATCCACGGCGAAGTCATTCGCGAGGCGGTCGCGCATGTCCTGATGCCGGAGGGGCATCGACTTGCCGAATGCGAGGTGCTCGGACCGCAGGATCTCGCCGACGAACCCATCATTGCTCTTGCGCGGCGTTTTCCCGAGCGCATCAAGGTGGAGCGGGCCTTCGCCGATGCTGGGGTGACCCTTCGCCTGGTCGGTGAGGGCACGGCAGCCGTCTTCGTCGCCGAGATGGTCCGGCAGCGCGTCGGGCTAGCCTTGCTGAATCCCTTCCCCCTGACGCTCGGCGGCATGCAGGGGCTGGTGGCCCGTCGTTTCGCGCCTGCCATCGCCTATCGGACGATGCTGCTGTTCCCCTCCGCCGGCTCCGTCGTGCCGGCGGCGCGCCGTTTCGCTGATCTGCTCGTCTCGATGCAGCCCGAGGACGGCCTGACCATGCCGGTGAGGTAGCGCGCCTCAGAACGCCTTGAAGGTGATGATCGTGTGGGTGTCGGCGATCTCGGGGATCGACTGCACCTTCTGGGCGACGAAGTGGCCGATATCGACGTCAGCCGCGACATGGAACTTGGCCAGGATGTCGTAATTCCCGGCGGTCGAATAGATTTCCGAGGCGATCTCGCGGTCGGCGAGTTCGCTGGCGACCTCATAGGTCTTGCCGAGCCTGCATTTGATCTCGACGAAGAAGGTCTGCATCGCGCGCTCCGGAATCCTGTCGCCTCTGGATAGAGCCTGCTGCGATCGGGTCAAGCGCCTGCGAGTTCGGCGATGCGGCGCGTCATGGTGCTTTCGGGATCGGGAAGCGTATCGAGCACGGTGAAGTGGTTGGCGCCGTCGATCTCCTCATAGCGGGTCCGCACGCCTTCCAGGCCCCAGATATCGGTCAGCCGACGGCTCTGCTTCAGGTATTCGGCGCTCTCGGCCCCGCCGACGACCGCATCCATGACGAGCCCGGACGGCGCCGGCCAGAACAGCGGGCTTTCGCGCTCGGCGCCCTCCAGCGTCAGGCCGAGCGCCTTGTTGATGCTGGTCTCGGTCAGCGGCTTGAGATTGTAGAGGCCGGAGATGCCGTAGGCAGCCGGCACGATCTGCTCGGGAAGCATCGGATCGACATTCTTCCAGCCCGTCGCCAGCAGGCAGGCGGAAAGCTGGCCACCGGCTGAATGCCCCACCGCGACCACCGGCAGATTGTAACGCAGCCAGATCGTCGCGGCAGCCTGCTGCAGCTCCCAGACGATATGGCCGACCTCGACCTGCGGGCAGAGGTCGTAGCCAACGACCGCGACGGGAACGCCGAGCAGGTTCAATCCGCGCGCCATGTGCGAGAAGTGGCTCGGATCGAGCGCCTGCCAGTAGCCGCCATGGATGAACAGCACGATCGCCTGGCTCTTCACATCCTCCGGCTTGAACAGGTCATATGTCTGGCGCGGGCCCTCGCCATAGCGAATGCCGCGCTCGCTCACGGCGACCTCGCGATAGGCAGCGGCATCGCGGGCCCAGCCGGCGATGATGCCGGGGTGCTCGGGAACGCGGGCGCGGTTGTTGTATTCGGTCTCGTAATCGACAGACATCATGTCCTGATCTTGCTGTGCCGCGGCCGGAGCTGGCGGCTCGGTTGGGAACCAGTTTGCGCCATGCGCACCCGACCGGTCGAGGTCTTTTGACAGCGGCGGCGACAAACGCGACAAGACGCGGCCTCGATCGCGCCGGAGCCCATCATGGACAATCCCGTTCTCGCCGAAGTCACCCGTGGCAACACGGTCGAATCGCGCCATCGCGGCGCGGCCATCGTGGTCGATGCGGACGGTGCGGTGGTGCTCTCGCTGGGGGATGTCGAGCGTGCGGTCTTCCCGCGCTCGGCGGTGAAGGCGCTGCAGGCACTGCCGCTGCTGGAGAGCGGCGCCGCCGATCGCTACGGACTGGTCCCGGCGGAGATTGCGCTGGCGGTCTCCTCGCATTCAGGCGAGGAGCTTCATGCGGAGACTTCGCTCGGCATGTTGAAGAAGGCCGGCCGCGATGCCTCCTGCCTCGAATGCGGCGCGCACTGGCCGATGGGCGAGGCGGCGGCGCGTGCACTCGCCAAGGCCGGCCGCGAGCCGAGCGCGCTCAACAACAATTGCTCGGGCAAGCATGCCGGCTTCGTCTGCCTGTCCTGCGGCATCGACGAGGACCCCGCCCGCTATGTGAAGGCCGGCCACAAGGTGCAGCAGGCGGTCCGCGCCGCGCTGGAAGAGGTGACCGGCGCCGCGCACAAGGTCGAGCTTTCCGGCACCGATGGCTGCTCGATCCCGACCTATGCGGTGCCGCTGAAGGCGCTGGCGCTCGGCTTCGCCCGCTTCGGCACCGGCAATGGCCTCGGGCCCAAGCGCGCCGAGGCTGCGCGACGCATTCGCGAGGCGGTCGCCGCCAACCCGTTCATGGTTGCCGGTACCGGCCGCTTCGATACCCGCTTCATGGAAGTCTTCGGCGCGCGGGCCTTCATCAAGACCGGCGCGGAGGGCGTCTATTGCGGCACGCTGCCCGAGCTCGGCTATGGCATCGCGCTGAAATGCGATGACGGTGCAGGTCGCGCCACCGAGATCGCCATGGCCGCGCTGGTCGAGCGCTTCCTGCCGCAACTGGACGGTGACGAGGCAGCGTTCGCGCCCTTCCGCGAGACCGTCATGAAGAACTGGAACGGCATCGAAGTCGGCCGCGTCCGTGCGGCGGAGGCGCTGCGGCCACGCGCTTGACGGCGAACAGGAGGTGGCGCGAGGTTCGCCGCCCGCCTTCGGTCCCGCGCGATGCCGCCTGCTTCCACGTCAGATGACAATGTTTCCGTGCCGGGTCATACCGGCGCCTTCGGCCGCGACCTGCTCGCGGGGCTGACCCTGGCGGCGATCACTATTCCCGAGCAGATGGCGACGGCAAGGCTCGGCGGCTTCGAGCCGCAGGTCGGCTTCTACGCCTTCGTCGCCGCGACACTCGGCTTTGTCCTGTTCGGCGCGAGCCGGCTGCTGACGGCCGGAGCCGATTCGACGATCACGCCGATCTTCGTCAGCGGCCTTGCGGCGCTGGCGGCGGGCGGTGCGATCCCGGCGGGCTCGGCGACCCTGCTGGCGCTCCTGATCGGTGTCGCGCTCGTCGTCGCCGGCCTGCTCAGGCTCGGCTGGATCGCGGATCTCCTGTCGGTGCCGGTGCTGACCGGCTTCCTCACCGGCATCGCCGTCCATATCGCCGTGTCGCAGTTGCCTGGCCTGCTCGGCATTCCCGGCGGTGGCCATCACATCGCGGAACAGCTCTCAGCGCTCTGGCGCGGGCTTGGCAACGTCAATCCGATCTCGCTGGCCATCGGTGTCGTGACGCTCGCGATCGTGAGCCTGTGCGAGCGCTTCGCGCCGCGAGTACCGGGAGCGCTGCTGGCGCTCGTGGGAGCGACGGCGGCTGTTGTGCTCTTCAAGCTGGAGGCGCGTGGCGTTGCCGTGCTCGGCGCCGTGCCGTCCGGCTGGCCGAGCTTCGCGCCGCCCGAACTCGACTGGGCCGATATCCGCAGTCTCGTCCCGCTCGCGCTCGTCATTGCGCTGGTGGTGATGATGCAGACTGCAACCGTCAGCCGCTCCTTCCGCGATCCCGACGGCGCCGAGCCGAGGATCGACCGCGATTTCATCGGCCTCGGCGCCGCGAACCTCTTGGCCGGGCTCGCCAGCACCTTTCCCGTCAATGCCAGCCCGCCGCGGACGGCGGTCGTCGCCGAGAGTGGCGGGCGCTCGCAGCTCGCCGCGGCGACGGCGGCGCTGCTCGTGCTCGCGCTCGCGGTCGCCGGCGGCTCGCTGCTGGCGCAGGTGCCGGTGGCGGCGCTGGCCGGCGTGCTGCTCTTCGTGGCGCAGCGCATCGTCCGCGTCGAAATCATCCGCAAGATTGCCGGCCAGTCGCGCTCCGAATTCGCGCTCGTGCTGCTCACTGCGGTCGCGATCGTCTGGCTGCCGGTCGAGACCGGCGTCGCCGTCGGGATTGGCCTGTCGCTGTTGCACGGCGTCTGGATGACGACACGCAGCGAGCCGATCGAGCAGTTGCGCATCCCCGGCACGACGATCTGGTGGCCGCCCGAACCCGGCCGCCATGGCGAGCAGGTCGAAGGCGTGCTGGTGATCGCCTTTCCGGCCCCGCTGCTCTTCGCCAATGCCGAGATATTCCGGCGCGGCGTGCTGGCTCTGCTTGCGGAGCGCAGGCCGATCTTGCTCGTCCTCGATGCCGGCGGCATTCCCGCCATCGACTACACGGCGGCGCAAGGCCTGCTGACCGTGGCGGAAGTCTGCCGGAGGCAGGGCGGCACCTTCGCCATCGCCCGGGCCGAATCCGTGCGCGCGCTGCGGGCACTGCAAGATTTCGGCGTCATCGCAGACATCGGCGCCGAGCATGTCTTCCACAGCGTCGAGGAGGCGGTGAGAGCGCTCGCACCCACCGCGAAGGAGGCATCATGAGCTATTCGGTCGAACCGCGCCTGCATCCGGTCGCCATCACGGAGCTCAGGCCGACGCAGATCAGCGTCGGCATGCGCGAAGTCGAGATGAAGCGGATCCATTGGCGGGCCGAACGCGAGCAGAAGGGCGCCGACTTTCTTGGCCATCACGCCGTCCCGGTCGTCGTCGGCCCGAAGCAGCGCCTCTATCTGATCGACCACCATCACCTCGCCCTCGCCCTGCATCTGGAGGGCGAACAGCAGGTCCTGACCACCGAGGTCGCCGACCTCTCGCGGCTCGACAGGGACGAGTTCTGGAGCGTCCTCGACAATCGCAGCTGGATGCATCCCTTCGATGCCGAAGGGCGCCGCCGCAGCCGGGAGGAGATTCCACGCAAGGTCTCCGGTCTCGTCGACGATCCCTATCGCTCCCTTGCAGGCGCGCTGCGGCTCGCCGGCGGCTACGCCAAGATCGAGGCGCCCTTCAGCGAGTTCCTCTGGGCGGATTTCCTGCGCCGGCGCGTCAAAGCCGACCTCGTCGGGCGCTTCTTTCCCAAGGCGCTGCGCAAGGCGCTCGACCTCGCCCGATCCCGCGAGGCCGAGCATCTGCCGGGCTGGTGTGGCCCGGTCGATTGACCGTCAGCCGACCGAGTTGGCTTCGACCCGGATGCCGGCGGCACGCTTGTCGTCGCCCTTGGTCAAGTCGCCGGTCACCACCTTGCCGTATTCCGTGCCGACGACCGCGCCGAGCTTCGCCTCGCTGATCACATTATTGGCGATCAGCGCGTTGCGCTCCTTCGGGACGAGCGAGACCGAGATGCCGATCCCGCTGCGCCGGACGACATTGCCGGTGGCGACGAGATTGCGCATCGCCCAGGACCAGCCGAGCGAGATGCCGATCTCGCTGGCGTTCTCGATGACGTTGCCCGTCACCGCAGCTTCCGCCTCGACATGCACGCCGATGCCGCCGACGAGCTCCTTGCCTTTCGGAGCCAAGCCCTTTTGCGCATTGCGGACGATGTTGTTGGCGAAGACCGAGAGCCGCCCGCCATGGTCGAGATTGGTGATGTTGGCGCCCTGGGCGCAGTCCTCGACCAGATTGTTGGCGATGATCGCGCCCTCGAAGGCGAATTCCGAGTAGAGCGCGGTCTCGCCGCAGCGCCTGCCCTGATTGCCGAGGATCTGCACGGCCGAGCCGGAGTTGTTGCGGATGAAGGTCAGCGCGCAGTCACGCAATGTGTTGCCCTCGATCACGACGCCGCCGGCGCGGAAAAGGCTGATGCCGTTGCCGTTCGGCCCGTCACCGCCGGCATCGTTGCGGATGCGGTTGATGCGGTTGCCGCGGATCAGGCTCTGCTCGTCTCCGGCTTGGCTGCGCCAGAGCTGGATGCCGTTGTTGCCGCAATCCTCGACCGTGTTGGCCTCGATCGAGAGTCCGCGTGAATCGAGCGAGAACAGCGCCGATTCCCGCATCGAGCGGAAGCGGTTGCGCTCGATGCGGCCGGCTGTGCGGTTGAGCGTCAGCCCGACCGAGCCGGCATTGGCGAATTCGCAGTCGGACAGCGCGAAGTCGAGTACCTCGTCGGCATTGAGCAGGCCGCCGCGCTGGCCGAGTTTGATGTCGAGCCCGTCGAGCACGATTCCGGAGATGGCGGCGCGCTTGATCCGCCGCGCCACCAGCAGCGGCCCGGCCTGCGCGGCGATGAACTGCGTCGCGCCCGGCACGCCGATCAGGCGGGCATTCTCGGGTAGCACGACATTGCCGATGCGGTAGCGGCCGGGTGCGACGATCAGCGGCACGTCGCGCTTCACCGCCTCGACAAGCGCAGCCTGAAGATGGCGCGACTGGTCCTCGGCGGAGCCGGGGCGCAGGCCGAATTGTGCTGCTTCGAGCCCGAGCGTGCCGAGCGGAGCCGGAGTGCTCGGACGCGGCGCCTGTGCCAGGGCGGGACCGGCCGAGGCCGCGACCGTGCCGAAAAGGGCCGTACGCAGCCAGTCGCGGCGCGAAAACGTCATCGGGGCTTCCATCATGCCGCAGGGCTTTCAAGAGACATGCCGCGACCCGGCGCCGCGCCGATTACAGGCCGAGCGCCCTGGCGATCTCGTCGGCAGCAGCAGTCGGGGCCATCTCGCCTGCGGCGACGGCTGCCTCCAGCTTTGGCGTGCGCGCCTTCAGGGCCGGATCGTGCCGGAGCTTGGCCTGCAGCCGGTCCTGAACCATTGCCCAGATCCATTTGACGTCCTGCCGCCGGCGCTTCTCGGCGATCAGGCCTTTCGCCTCGAAGCGGGCCCGGTGCTCCTCGATCTTGGCCCAGAGCGCATCGAGGCCGGCGCCGGTCAGGCCGGAGATCGTCACCACCGGCGTCGACCACAGCGGCGAGGTCGGGGCCAGGATATGCAGCGCCGCCTTGTACTGCGCGGCTGCGGCTCGCGCGGCGGTCGCGCCTTCGCCATCGGCCTTGTTGACCGCGAGCATGTCGGCGAGCTCGATGATGCCCTTCTTGATGCCCTGCAATTCGTCGCCGGCATTGGGCAGCATCAGCACGAGGAAGAAATCGGTGAGATCGGCGACCGCCGTCTCCGACTGGCCGACCCCGACCGTCTCGACCAGAATCACGTCGAAGCCGGCGGCTTCGCAGAGCAGCATGGTCTCGCGCGTCTTGGCCGCGACGCCGCCCAGCGTGCCGGAGGAGGGCGAGGGCCGGATATAGGCGTTCGGGTCGACGGCAAGCTGCGCCATTCGGGTCTTGTCGCCGAGGATCGAGCCGCCGCTGCGGGTCGAGGACGGGTCGACGGCGAGCACCGCGACCTTGTGGCCCTGGCCGGTCAGATAGCTGCCGAGCGCGTCGATCGTCGTCGACTTGCCGACGCCGGGCACGCCGGTGATGCCCACACGGATCGCCTTGCCAGTGTGCGGCAGCAGCCGGGAGAGCAGTGCCTGCGCTTGTTCGCGATGGTCTGCACGCCGGCTTTCGGCGAGCGTGATCGCCCGCGCCAGCGCCGCGCGCTCGCCCCTGAGAATCGCATCGCCGAGCGCTGTGAGGTCGACCATGCCCGCTGGTAGCAAGAGAGCGCCCGCAGCGGAAGCGAGGCTTTCGGCTGCAGGGGCATCGTCCACGCCCTTGCCAAGTGGCGAGGACAATGAGACGAGTCCCGTGGGGTGGGGAGAGCCTGTCGCGTGTCCGGCTTGCGGTTTGTCGTTCTCGTCTCGCTGTTGTCATTCATGCTCGCCGCCTGCGGCGGCCCGCCACGCCAGCTGGTCGTGTCGGCGGCGAGGCCCGAGGACACCGTCGGTAGAGTCCGCATCTTCGTCGCGACCTCGCGCGCCATGACGACGCAGCCCGAATACTTCAGCGGCGAGCGCAGCCCCACGGTCGGCTTCGCCCGTCTCGACATCAGCGTTCCGCGCGCCCATCAGATCGGCCAACTCGAACTGCCGGGCAGCGTCACCAGCGCCGGCGACCCTGCCAGCCATTTCACCGTCCAGGCGGTCGAACGTTTCTCCGAGCCGGAGATGCTGAAACAGGTAAAGACGGCGGTTGCCGCGCGGTCGCAGGCGGACCGCGAAGTGCTCGTCTTCGTCCACGGCTACAACACCAATTTCGCGGACGCTGCCTTCCGTTTCGCCCAGATCGTCACCGATTCCGGCTTCAAGGGCGTGCCGGTGCTGTTCACCTGGCCGTCGCGGGCGCAACTCTTCGCCTATCCTTACGACCGCGACAGCGCCGATTTCTCCCGCGACGCTCTGGAGACCGGTCTGCGCGTCATCGCCCGCGATCTCGGCGCCAATCGCTTCGATATCCTCGCCCATTCGATGGGGACGCTGCTGACGGTCGAGACGCTGCGCCAGGCGGCGATCCGCGGTGATGGCAGCTTCGGCGGCAAGCTGCGCAACGTCATGCTGGCGGCCCCTGATATCGATCTCGACGTCTTCAAGACCCAGCTCGCCGCGATCAAACGGCCGGTCACCGTCTTCGTTTCTTCGGATGATCGGGCGCTCGATTTCTCGCGCCAGTTCGCCGGGGACAAGAAAAGGCTTGGGGCGATTTCGGAGAATGACACTGATACCGTCGCCGACCTCAAGCGCGCCGGTGCGCAGATCATCGATCTCTCGAAAGACCGCAGCAGCGACGACTACAATCACGGCAAGTTCGCGACGACACCGCGCATCGTTCAAATGATCGGCAAGCGGCTCAGCGACGATGGTCTCGATGGCAGCACGAGCAGCGGCATGCTTGGGCTCGACTCAAAGGCCTCGCCATCCTTCGCCGCGCGCGACGAGTAGCCGTTGTTCAATGCGTCAGGCTGTTCCGAAAAGTGGAATCCACTTTTCGGTCCGATGCCGTGACCGCCCCATTCTGGCCGCGTTGGTCTGGCCTTAAGGATTTGCGGCCAGAAGGTCCGCACGCCCCCAATTCGGATCCGACCAGTGACCTCGCCTGCGCGATATGCCGTTTCACGCCGTTCTTTTGTCGCCTTGTTCGGGCTGGGGCTAGCCGGCTGCGCTCAGAGCGAGGCGTCCGTCTCGCCCTTCATCGGGCCGGCTGATTCCTCCGCCTTCGGCAAGGAGCCGCAGCTGCTCGTCGCGACGACGCGCAGGCCGACCGGCGACCGTCCGCCCTATTTCGGCTCCGAGCGCGGCAGCGGACTGACCTTTGCCGAGGTCAGGCTGTCGGCGCCGGGGCGCGGCGTCGCCGCGCAGGTCAGCTCGGTGGTCAGCGGCGACTGGGCCGTGCTCGGTGTGACGCGCCGCAGCGCAAGCGATGCCGCCCGCGCATTCTCGGATGCTGCAACGGGCCGCGACGTGCTGCTCTATGTCCACGGCTTCAACGAGACCTTCGAATCAGCGGCGCGCAGCGCCGGCCAGCTTTCGCATGCGCTCGCCTTCGAGGGGCGTACCGCGCTGTTCACATGGCCGTCCGGCGGCGGCTTGCTCGCCTATGCCTATGACCGCGAGAGCGCGCTCTGGTCGCGCGACGGCTTCGTCCAGACCCTGAAGGCGCTGGTTGCCAACCCGACCATCGGGCGGATCAACATCGTCGCGCACTCGATGGGCAGCTTCCTGACCTTGGAAGGCCTGCGCGAATTGCGCGATTTCGAGGGGCTCTCCGACCGAATCGGCGCCGTCGTGCTGGCGTCGCCCGATGTCGACATCGACGCCTTCGAGCAGACCGTGCCGCGGCTCGGTCCGATCGCCCAGCGCATGACCGTGATCATCGATCCCGGCGACAAGGCGCTGGCCGTTTCCTCCCGCATCGCTGGCGGCGTCGCCCGCGCCGGTGCCGCCGACCGCGAGCGGCTGGAACAGCTCGGCGTGCGCGTCGCCGACACGGCCGGCCGCGGCTGGAGCCTGCTGCGCCACGACCTCTTCCTGTCGAACAGCGAAGTGACGCAGGTTGTGCGCCGCGCCATCGACCGGGCGCGCTCCTGAGAACGGAGGCCGGAGCCTCCGTTCCCTGATCTTGCGCATCAGCCGGCGGGCTTGAGCGTGATGACCGAGCGCGCAGCCTTTTCGATCGCCTCGCGCGAATAGAGTAGTGGCGCATAGTCACCGGCGGCCCAGAGCGGCGCGAGATCGCGATAATGCGGGCTATAGGCGTCGCCCGACTGGCCTGGCGTGTTGATGAAGCGGCTGTCGTCCCAGTTGCCGACGTCCAGCACCATGCGGAACGAGGCCCCCGCGATCACCCTGAAATCGGAGGTGCGGTAGGAGGCCGCGCGCGGGCTGAAGGCCGAGCCGGCCATGGCGAGCCGGCCGACATTGAGCTGCGCCCGATCCGGGCCGCTGGCGAGCGGCGAGAGCGCATGATCGAACTGGGCATGATGGATCTTGCCCCAGTTCCATGTCGCCGTGTCCGGGCCAAGCGTCTGACGCAACTCCTCCATCGCCGCTTTCAGCGTCTCGAGCAGGAGGGCGTCGCGAGCCTTCTTCGGATCGGCGCCGAGCGCGCTATCGGGTGCTTCGAGATAGGCGACCACCGCGGCGACATCGAGCGGGCCGATCACGCTGCGCGCCTTCTCCGGCACAGCCTTGGCCGTCAGAGCGCGGCCGAGATGCTTGCTCATCCAGACCTCGGACAAGGCTGCGGCGGCGCTGTCGATCGCGATCTCCTGGTTCCAGCCCTTGATCAGCTTGAGGCCTTCCGCCGTGACAGCATCATCCGATGAAAGCGGCGCCAGCAGCGCGGCGAGCTTGCGGGCGTTCTCCGAATTGTCGTCGTTCTGCAGCGCCATCGCGTCGGCGAGCGTCACCTTGGTCTTGGCTCCGAGCACGGCCTTGATCCGGTTGATCCGTGAGGGATCGGACCATTCGTAGCCGATGCGCTTGGCCAGCAGCGGATGATCCTTCGGGATGTTCATCTCGTTGGCGGTGGCGAAGAAGCCCGCGGTCGGGTTGTAGACCTCGGGCAGTTCGCCGGCCTTGAGGAAGCCGGTCCATTCATAGCGGCCATCGCCGGGCACCGGCATCAGGCCGTCATGGTTCGGGCGCTGCGGTGCGCGCCCGCCGACGATCCAGCCGATATTGCCCTTGTTGTCGGCATAGACCTGGTTCTCGGACGGCGCGCCCCATTCAGCCATCGCCTTCTTGAAGCCGGCCCAGTCCTTCCCCGTCATGTATTCGGCCGAGTTGAAATAGGCCGAGGTTCCCGGCTCGAACCAGACCGTGCGGATGGCGAAGGCGCGCTTCTCCTCGGGCTCAGCCTTCATGACCGGGCCGTGGCGGGTGAATTTGAGCTCGATCTGGCGCGGTGCCTCGCCCTTGACCTCGATCGTCTCGCTGACGGTCTTCATCTCCTCCCAGCCGCTGCCATAGCGATACTGGTTCGGATTGGCGGGGTTGGTCTCGTAGACGTAGAGGTCCTCCTGATCGATCGCGAAGA
Organism: Methylobacterium sp.; assembly: GCA_013823325.1. GTDB lineage: Bacteria > Pseudomonadota > Alphaproteobacteria > Rhizobiales > Beijerinckiaceae > Allobosea > Allobosea vestrisii. Next base: position 16,005 of record PNLY01000052.1, on the reverse strand, counting down.
TCGTCAGGCCGAAGGCGATCTCGCCATTATGGCCGATCGAGATGCCGGGCAGGGCCGGCTCGCCGGCACCGATCACCGAGAGGCCGGGTGCGTTGAGGTGCACGACATAGCGCAACGACGGCACGCCATGAGCGCGATGCGGGTCGTTGGCTAGGATCGGCCGGCCGGTCGCGGTGCGGCTCGCGGCGATCGTCCAGTTGTTCGAGCCGATGGTCGAAACGCTGTCGCCCGCTGCGGCGAAGATTGCGTCGCGGTCGAGCGCCGCGCGCTTCTCGCCGGGAGCGGCGAAGGTCACGTCGCGCGTCGCGAGATTGTAGTCGTCGAGGATGTCCGGCTTGATCACGCAGGGGTCGAGTCCCTCTGGGACCTTGGTCGCCACGCTCGGCTCCAGCACGCGCCGGAAGCGATCGGCCTCGATGCCGGCGGCGCAGGCGACGCGGGCCCGCACCACCTCGGACATCACGTTGCGGGTCAGGCCATGGCTGCGGATGCGTACGACATCCTCGGCGCTCCAGCGATCAGGCAGGGTGCCGGAGACGCGAAAATCGAGCGGCAATGGTTGCTTGCCAGCCCGGACCTCGTCGACACGGGCGTTGATGCCGGCGACGAAGGCGTCGGTATAGGCCTTCGCGTCGGGGCCGTAGGCGGCCCATTCCTTGTCCATCTCGCCACGATAGATGAAGAGCCGGGCGGCGCGATCCTGCGCGACATAGGACGGCCCGAAATCCTTGGCCAGCAGCCCGAGCCCGCGCTTGCGCCAGAGATCGATCTGCCAGAGCCGATCGCGCGCCGCGTTGTAGCCTTGCAGGAACAGGGCGTCGCGAGACGAGGCGGCGTAGATATGGGCGACGCCCCATTGATCGAGGATGAGTTCCGCCGGCCCCTGCAGGCCGGCGACGGTCTGCTCGGAACGCTTCACCGCGCTGGACAGCTCGGCCTTGGCGGGCAGGCTACCGGCGATCGTGAGGGCGGCAATGGCAAACAGCGACGCTGCGCTGTATGCGCGATCTGCTCTGCTCATGGTGTTCCTCCGTGCGGTCCGTCTTTGGCGACGGGCCTTGCCGGAGGAGCTTAGGAGTAGACGGAAGAGCGGCCACCGCACATGACCACATGGCAGCCTTGCCGCCCTGGCATGTGGCGCGGATCGTTTCTTGCGCCGGAGGCCAAACTACAGCGGCGGCAGGCCAACGCGCTTCTTGATCGTCGCCAGGGCGAAATTGGATTCGACGGACTGGACGCATTTCAATCGCGTCATCTTCTGCTTCAGGAAGCGCTCATAGCCCTCGATGCCATCCGTCAGCACGCGCAGCAGGTAGTCCTGCGAGCCGGTCATCAGATAGCATTCCGCCACCTCCGGCCAGGTCTCGACCGCCTTCTCAAACTCGGCAATCTGCTCCGTGTTCTGCTGGCTGAGCCGGACCGAGACGAAGACGCTGAAGGGCAGGCCATAGGCCTTGGGGTCGACAATCGCCGAATAGCCCCTGATCACGCCGGTCTCCTCCAGCCGCTTCAGCCGGCGCAGGCACGGCGTCGGCGACAGGCCGACCTTCTCCGACAGCTCCTGATTGGTGATGCGGCCATCATCTTGCAGCACTGTCAGCATGCGACGGTCGATCGTATCGAGCATGATCTGCTTCTCCGGGCTGATCTTCGAGCAGGAAGCTGCAAAATCTTGCTCTAGAGCACGGGTGATCGTTCATGCAATCGCCTTAGGATCGGCCTAGGCTCGCGTCGCGGCCGCTCGGGCCGGCGAGGAGGGGAGTCATGAGCGACGACAACTACCACAAGGACCGGATCGCCAATCGCCGGCTCCATCCCGAGACCCTGATGATGGGCTATGGCTATTCGCCGGCCATGTCGGAAGGCGCGCTCAAGCCGCCGGTCTTCCTGACCTCGACCTTCGTCTTCGAGAACGCCCAGCAGGGCAAGGACTTCTTCGACCTGACCTCCGGCCGCCGGCAGCTCAAGCCGGGCGAGAAGTCCGGCCTGGTCTATTCGCGCTTCAACCATCCCAATATGGAAATCCTCGAGGATCGCCTGGCGATCTGGGACGAGGCCGAGGCCTGCGCCGTCTTCGCCAGCGGCATGGCGGCGATCGCGACGACCTGCTTCGCCTTCCTGCGCCCGGGCGACACGATTCTCCATAGCCGCCCGCTCTATGGCGGCACCGAGACGCTGCTGAAGAACCAGATGGGCGCCTTCGGCGTCACCCCCTTCGGCTTCACGGACGGCGTCGACGTCGCGCAGATGCGCAAGGTCGCTCAGGATGCCGCCGCCAAGGGGCGCGTCGCGATGATCCTGGTCGAAACCCCCGCCAATCCGACCAACGGCCTCGTCGACCTCGCCGCCTGCAAGGCGATCGCCGACGAGCTGGAGAAGAGCCAGGGCCATCGCCCGCCGGTCGTGGTCGACAACACCATGCTCGGGCCGATCTTCCAGAAGCCGTTGAAGCACGGCGCCGATCTCACCTTGCTGTCGCTGACCAAATATGTCGGCGGCCACAGCGATCTCGTCGGCGGCTCGATCAGCGGCTCGAAGGCGCTGGTGCGGCAGGTGAAGGGCTGGCGCGGCTCGCTCGGCACGCAGCTCGATCCGAACTCCTGCTGGATGCTGATGCGCTCGCTCGAGACCCTCGACATCCGCATGCACCGCGCCAATGAGAACGGCCGCAAGGTCGCAGACTATCTGCGCAAGCACCCGAAGATCGCCAAGGTCCATTATCTCGGCGACCTCGCCGAGGGCGACCCGCGCAAGGCCGTGTTCGACCGGCAATGCGTCGAGCCCGGCTCGACCTTCGCCTTCGACGTCAAGGGCGGCGAGAAGGAAGCCTTCGCCGTGCTCGACAACCTCCAGATCATGAAGCTCGCGGTCAGCCTCGGCGGCACCGAGACGCTGGTCTCGCATCCCGCCGCGATGACCCATTCCGGCGTCGCCCGCGAACTGCGCGAGGAGATCGGCCTCACTGACGCGCTGATCCGCATCTCGGTCGGCATCGAGAACATAGAGGACCTGATCTCGGATCTGGCTCAGGCGCTCGACGCTGCGTGAGGGCAGGGCGGCGCCGCATTCTCGTCGCGGCGCTGGCCGCCATGCTGCTCGGCGGCCCGGCTCTGGCCGAGCCGCAGACCGAGAGCGTGGCTCAGACCATCTGCCGTCTGATTGAAGGCGCCGCGAAGACGCACGATCTGCCGGTCGCCTTCTTCACGCGCCTGATCTGGCGCGAGAGCAGCTTCCGGCCGAACGTCGTCAGTCCGGCCGGGGCGCAAGGCATCGCTCAGTTCATGCCGGGCACGGCGAACGAACGCGGCCTCGCCGATCCCTTCGATCCCGAAGCGGCGATCCCGCATTCCGCCGCCTTCCTTGCCGCGTTGAAGAACCAGTTCGGCAATCTCGGCCTTGCCGCAGCCGCCTATAATGGCGGGCCGAACCGCGTCGCCCGCTGGGTCGAGCGCGGCGGCATGCTGCCTTACGAGACGCAGGCCTATGTCCGCTTCATCACCGGCCGCCCCGTCGAGGAATGGCGATTGGGTGCGGGCGAGACGCCGCCGCCGGCGACGCGGGAAGAGACCGATTGCCTCGCCACGGTCGCCTCGATCCGCATCACCACGCCGGCCGTGCTGGTCGAGGGCGCCTATGGGCCGTTCGGCGTGCAACTCGCCGGCAACACCTCGAAAGCGCGCGCCATCGCCTCCTATCAGCGTGTCGCGGCGCGCTTCGCCTCGTTGCTCGCAGGCAAGCCGACCATGATCCTGGGCTCCGCCGTGCCGGGGCGGGGCAGGGGCCGCTTCTACCGCGTCAGGCTGCCGGCGCAGAGCCTGCGCGAGGCGACATTGGCCTGCAGTCGCCTGCGGCAGGCGGGCGGGGCCTGTCTGGTCCTGCGGAATTGATGAGGCACGTCATTCTCGGGCGAAGCGCAGCGCAGAACCGAGAATCTCGGGACAAGAAGGCGCAATAGGAGCCCTTTCCGGCCTGAGATGCTCGGGTCGAGCCCGAGCATGACGTCAAATCCCCACCCGCCCCCAGCCCGGTAGCTTCAGTGCCGGCCTCTGCAAATCGAAGCCCGCCACCAAACCCAGCAGGTTGATCTCGACGCCCTCGACCCAGCCGAAGGTCACCCCGGCGAGCCCGTAGAGCGAGGCCTGTACCCCGGTTCGGCTCGGTGTGAAGCCGGCATAAAGGCCGCTCTCGCGCCAGTCCTTGCCGATCGCGGTCGGCGGCAAGGCGCGGCCGAGCTCCGGCACCTCGGCGAGGATATGCTGGACGAAACTGTTCGAGTTCGGGCCCGGCCAGGCCGCATAGGAGCCGTAGTCGCTATAGCCATAGCTCTTCACGGCGTCGCGGATGCGCGGGATCAGTGCCTCGGTTGCCGCGCCCCTGATCTCGCCGACCAGCTCGGGGACATTGCCGTACCAGCGGCCATCGGCGACGCGGACGTTGACACGCACCGGATTGCCCCAGCCGACGACGTCGAAGCGGGTATAGGCCGCGGCGTCCTTCTCCTTCACCACCACCCAGGAGTGATGGGCGAAGACACCGCGCCAGCGGCCGACACGAGCGGCGAAGACGTGGACGCTGGCCTCGGGCGCGATGGCGGGGGCGGGGAGGAGCGCGGCGCTCGACCAGTCGGCGCGAGCCCAGTCGGAGGCCAGCGGCTGCAACTGCCACCAGGCTGCATGCGTGCCGAGGGGCAGGAGGAAGACGAGTGCGAAGAAGAGAAAGAAACGCCGGATCATGCTTCCGCAAAAAATAGGGGGCGAGGCGGGGCCGCAACAAGGCGCGACGGAGCGTCGCCGATCACGAAATCGAGGTTGAGGCTTGGCAGTAAGCTGCTAGCGTGCGCCCGCGAAATCAAAGGAGGGGCAGATTGCGCACGTTGACGTCGGTTATGCATGGGTTGGCCGCTGCGGCGGCTCTCGGGCTCGCTCTTACGGCCGGCCCGGCTGGGGCGCAGGAGAACAAGGAACTGCGCATCTTCAACTGGTCCGACTACGTCAATCCGGAGGTGCTCGACGCCTTCAAGAAAGAGACCGGCATCACTGTCGTCTACGACACCTTCGACCAGATGGAGACGGTCGAGACCAAGCTTCTCGCCGGCAAGACCGGCTATGATCTCGTCGTCGTCACAGCTTCCTTCCTCCCAAGGCACATCCCGATCGGGCTCTACACGCCGATCGACACCGCCAAGGTGCCGAACCTCAAGCATGCCTGGCCCGAGATCAGGCAGCGCCTCGCGAAATACGATCCCGGCAACAAATACGCCGTGAACTACATGTGGGGCACCACCGGGATCGGCTACAACACCGCCAAGATCAAGGAACGGCTCGGCAACGATGCCGTGATTGACAGCTGGAGCATCGTCTTCGATCCGGAGAAGCTGAAGAAGCTTTCCAATTGCGGCGTGCACGTGCTCGATGCGGTCGAGGAGATGTTTCCGGCGGCGCTGCGCTATCTCGGGCTTGATCCCGACTCGAAGAACGAGGCCGATCTCAACAAGGCCGGCGAGTTGCTGCGCAAGATCCGCCCGCACATCCAGAAATTCCATTCGTCGGAATACATCAACGCGCTCGCCAACGGCGATATCTGCCTGGCGGTCGGCTATTCCGGCGACGTGCTGCAGGCGAAGAAGCGTGCGGTCGAGGCCAAGAACAAGGTCGAGATCAATTATGTGATCCCGAAGGAAGGCGCGCTGATGTGGTTCGACTCCTTCGTGATCCCGAAGGATGCCGGCAATCCCGACGCGGCCTTGCAGTTCATCGACTTCGTCAACCGGCCGGAGATGGCGGCGAAGAACTCGGACTTCATCCAGTACGCCAACGGCAATCTCGCCGCGAAGCCGCTGCTCTCGGCCGAGGTCCGCGACAACCCGGGCATCTATCCGACCGACGCGGTGATGAGCCGCCTCTACACGATCACGCCCTACGACCAGAAGACACAGCGGGTGGTCAACCGGCTGTGGACCCGCGTCAAGAGCGGAAGGTGAGCAGGCTGGAGGCTGCTGGACGGCGCGCCTCGCCGGGTAGCGTCCGGCGCGACTTCCAGCCCTGGAACGACCCGGCCGCTAAGCCGCTGGTCGAGTTCCGGAACGTCACCAAGCGCTTCGGCGCGGTGACGGCGGTCGACCGGCTGTCGCTTGCGATCCATCAGCGCGAGTTCTTCGCGCTGCTGGGGCCATCGGGTTGCGGCAAGACCACGCTGATGCGCATGCTCGCCGGCTTCGAGCAGCCTGACGAGGGCGAGATCCTGCTCGACGGCGTCGACATCACCGCCGTGCCGCCGCACAGGCGGCCGGTCAACATGATGTTCCAGTCCTATGCGCTGTTCCCGCATCTCTCCGTCGGCGACAACATCGCCTATGGGCTGAAGCGCGAGGGTCTGCCCAAGGCGGAGATCGCCCAGCGTGTCGACGCCATGCTCGGGCGCGTCCGTCTCAAGGGCATGGAGAAGCGCCGACCGGACCAGCTCTCGGGCGGCCAGCGCCAGCGCGTCGCGCTCGCCCGTGCGCTGGTCAAGCAGCCCAAGCTCCTGCTGCTCGACGAGCCCTTGGGCGCGCTCGACAAGAAGCTGCGCGAGGAGACGCAATACGAGCTGATGGACCTCCAGGCCGATCTCGGCCTGACCTTCATGGTCGTCACCCACGATCAGGACGAGGCCATGACCATGGCCGACCGCATGGCGGTGATGGATCACGGCCGGCTGCTGCAGATCGCGCCGCCCGACCTGATCTACGAGGCACCGTCCAGCCGCTTCGTTGCGGAGTTCGTCGGCGACATCAACCTGATCGAGGGCAAGGTCACCGCTGTGGAAGGTGATCTCATCACGCTGGAGAACCTGCCCGTCGGCGTGATCGAGCTCGACGAGGACCAGCCGAGCTGCCGGCCGGGCGATGCGCTCACCGTCGGCCTGCGCCCCGAAAAGATCGCGCTCAGCCATGACGAGCCCGGGCAGGGCGTCAACAAGGTCGCGGGCGAGATCTGGGACATCGGCTATCTCGGCGACATGACGATGGTCCAGGTCATGGTCGGCGGCGACGAGGGCAAGCTCTTCAAGGTTTCGCTGACCAACCGCACGCGGCGGATCGAGCGGCCCTTCGCCTGGGAGGACAAGGTCTGGCTGTCCTGGGACGTCGAGGCCGGCATGGTGCTGGGGTCGTGAGCAAGCCGACTCCCCGAGCCAGTGGGACGGGGCGTGGCCTGCTGGTCGCGGCCATTCCCTATCTCTGGCTCATCGCTTTCTTCGTCGCGCCCTTCGTGATCGTGCTGCGGATCGCGCTCTCGGACGCCGCGACCGACCAGCCGCCCTATGCGCCGCATTTCTCCGGCTTCAGCCAACTGGGCGAGTTTCTCGGTCAGCTCGATCTGGAGAATTTCCGCCTGCTCGGCGACGATCCGCTCTATTGGCAGAGCTATCTGTCCTCGCTGCGCATCGCGGCGCTGACGACGCTGATCGCGCTCGCGATCGGCTATCCGCTGGCCTATGCGATGGCGCTGGCTCCCAAGCGCTGGCAGGGCATCCTGCTCGTCCTCGTCATCCTGCCGTTCTGGACCTCGTTCCTGATCCGCGTCTACGCCTGGATCGGCATCCTCAGGCCGGATGGTTTACTCGACATGGCGCTGATGGGGATCGGGCTGACCAGTGAACCCTTGCGCCTGCTCAACACAGACGCCGCCGTGCTGGTCGGCATGGTCTATTCCTATCTGCCCTTCATGGTGCTGCCGCTGTTCTCGACTTTGCAGAAGCTCGACGGCACCTTGCTGGAAGCGGCCTCCGATCTCGGCGCGACGCCGCTGACCACTTTCCTGACCGTGACCCTGCCGCTCTCGATCCCCGGCATCCTCGCCGGCTCGGCCCTGGTCTTCATCCCGGCGATCGGCGAATTCGTCATCCCCGACCTGCTGGGGGGCTCCGACACGCTGATGGTCGGCAAGGTGCTCTGGAACGAGTTCTTCTCCAACCGCGACTGGCCGCTCGCCTCGGCGGTGGCGATCGTGTTGCTCGTCGTGCTCGTCCTGCCGCTGATGCTGCTGCAGCGGGCGCGCGGAGCGACCCAATGAGACGCTTCGGAGCCTTCCATCTCGCAGCGCTCGTCGCCGGCTTCGCCTTTCTCTATCTGCCAATCGTCGCGCTGATCGCCTATTCCTTCAACGCCTCGCGGCTGGTGACGGTCTGGGGCGGCTTCTCGACGCATTGGTACGGCGCGCTCATGCGCAACGAGCCGCTGCTCGATGCGGCCGGGCTGACGATCCGCGTCGCGCTGGTCTCGGCGACGCTTGCGACGGTGCTGGGGACGCTGGCCGCGCTGGCGTTGGCGCGCTATCGGGTCTTTTCCGGCCGCACCTTGTTCTCTGGCATGGTGATGGCGCCTTTGGTGATGCCGGAGGTGATCACCGGGCTGTCGCTGCTGCTGCTCTTCGTCGCCGGCGATGTCGAGCGCGGCTACTGGACCGTGGTGATCGCCCACGCGACCTTCAGCCTCGGCTTCGCCTGCATCGTCGTGCAGGCCAGGCTCGCCGGCTTCGACCGCTCGCTGGAGGAAGCTGCGCGCGATCTTGGTGCGACTCCGGTAGAAACCTTCCGGACGGTGACGCTGCCGCTGATCTGGCCGGCCGTCGCTGCCGCCTGGATGCTCGCCTTCACGCTCTCGCTCGACGATCTCGTCATCGCCAGCTTCACCACCGGGCCGGGCGCGACGACGCTGCCGATGCGGCTCTATTCGGCGATCCGCCTCGGCGTCACGCCCGAGATCAACGCCGCCTGCACGATCATGATCGCGGCAGTGGCGGTCGCGGTGATCGGGGCGTCGCTGCTGATGAAGCGGGATGCGCTGGCGGGGCGATGAGGCTTATTCGGTCGAATTGCGACCGCTTGCCACAATCTGGTCGAGCGCGCCTTCGAACAGGTCAAAGTCGTCGTCAGCGGCATTGAGAAGGACGTCCACGTCTATGTCGTTATAGACATGGCGCAGGAAATTTCCGATGCCAGCGATGCGTTTCCAGGGAATCTGCACGTGGGCTGCGCGCGCCTCTTCTGGAATGTGCCGGCTCGCTTCACTGATGATCTCGAAGAAGCGCTCAAGAGCCGCACGTAGGATGGGGTCGCGCTTGATCTGCTCATCGCCGTTCGTCTGGCGCATGGCACGGATGTTCGCAATAGCCTCCTTGATGTGGCTGATCCGGTCGCCAACGGTTGGCGCCATTAGAACAGCTCTATCCGCTCATCGCACGTTGCTCTCGCCAGCCGTTCCGACAAGCTCCGTCGCAATGTGATCTGGACCGGCAGGCCGATATGCTCCGACAAATCCTGTTCGACACCAACAAGATCGATGATCGAAAAACGCGGATCATCGACATCGATCATCAGGTCGACATCGCTGTCGGCCCGTGCGTCGCCGCGAGCCCGCGATCCGAAGAGCGCGACGTGGCTGACGCCGCGCGCGCGCAACTCCGGCTGCATCGCCAGAATTCGCCGCTTGATCTCGTCCTGACTCATCATCGCGTTGTCGTCGGTGCCGGATGCTCGTTCGACATCAAGTTTAGATGGTTTCGGTCATTCACGGAACAGCTTGGCTAAACGCCCGCTGAACGTCCCGCTCAAACCCGGTTCAGCCCGGTTGCGCGATGGTGCTTGCAAGAGCGGGAAGCCTTCCTGCTCCGGCAAGAGGAGACATCACGATGTTTCGTACCCTCGCTTCTGCCGGCCTCATCGCTGCCGCCGCGCTCGGGATCAGCGCGGCATCGCCCAGCGAGGCAAAGGCCGGCGTCCTGATCCAGCAGGCCTACTACGACGGCCCCGGCTATGGCTGGCGGGCGCCGCCGGCCTATGGCTACTGGGGCGTGCCGCGTTGGCGCCGCCATTATGACGGCCCGCGCTTCTATGGGCCGCCGCCCCCACCGCGCTATTATCACCGCTGGCGCGGTGGCTGGTAAGCTCTGAAAGCCAAGAGAGCGCGGCGGATCACTCCGCCGCGTTTTTCTGCGTGTAGCCTAGGCGCTGGTTGAGTTCTTCCAGCAGCTTTTCGGCCGCATCGGCGATGACGGTGCCGGGCGGGAAGATCGCGCTGGCGCCGGCTTCGATCAGGGCGTCGAAATCCTGCGGCGGGATCACGCCGCCCACCACGATCATGATGTCGGGCCGGCCCGCCTTGGCGAGTGCCGCCTTGAGCTCCGGCACCAGCGTCAAATGGCCCGCCGCCAGCGAGGAGACGCCGACGATGTGGACGTCGTTCTCGACGGCCTGGCGCGCCGCCTCGTCCGGGGTTGCGAAGAGCGGGCCGATATCGACGTCGAAGCCGAGATCGGCGAAGGCCGAGGCGATCACCTTCTGGCCGCGGTCGTGCCCGTCCTGGCCCATCTTGGCGACGAGGATGCGGGGGCGGCGCCCATCGGCCTCCTCGAAGGCCTCGCACATCAACTGTACGCGCGTCACCGCAGGGTTCATCTCGCCGACCTCCCGCTTGTAGACGCCCGAGATCGCCTTGATCTCGGCGCGGTGGCGCCCGAACACCTTCTCCATCGCCAGCGAGATCTCGCCGACGGTCGCCTTGGCCCGCGCCGCCTTGACGGCTAGGTCGAGCAGGTTGCCGTCGCGTTGCGCACCGTTGGTCAGGGCGCTGAGGGCAGCCTGCGTCTCCGCCTCGTTGCGTTCGGCCTTGAGCCGCCGGAGCTTGTCGAGCTGCTGGGCGCGGACCGAGGCGTTGTCGACCTTGAGCACGTCGATCGCGGCCTCGTTCTCGGGCCTGTAGATGTTGACCCCGATGATCGCCTGCTGGCGGCCGTCGATGCGCGCCTGCGTCTTGGCGGCGGCCTCCTCGATGCGGAGCTTGGGGATGCCGGCCTCGATCGCCTTGGCCATGCCGCCCAGCGCCTCGACTTCCCTGATATGGCCCCAGGCCTTGGCGGCGAGCTCGGCGGTGAGCCGCTCGACATAATAGGAACCGCCCCAGGGATCGATGATCCTTGTCGTACCGCTTTCCTGCTGCAGCACGATCTGGGTATTGCGGGCGATGCGGGCCGAGAAGTCGGTGGGCAGCGCCAGCGCCTCGTCGAGCGCGTTGGTGTGCAGTGACTGGGTGTGCCCCTGCGTCGCCGCCATCGCCTCGATCATGGTGCGCGGCACGTTGTTGAAGACGTCCTGCGCCGTCAGCGACCAGCCCGAGGTCTGGCAATGGGTACGCAAGGGCAGGGACTTCTCGTTCTGTGCCCCGAAATCCTTGACCAGCTTGGCCCAGATCAGCCTGGCCGCCCGGAGCTTCGCCACCTCCATGAAGAAGTTCATGCCGATGGCCCAGAAGAAGGACAGCCGCGGCGCGAAGACATCGACGCCGAGCCCTGCCTGCTGGCCGGCGCGGATATATTCGACGCCGTCGGCGAGGGTGTAGCCGAGCTCGAGGTCCTGCGTCGCTCCGGCCTCCTGCATGTGGTAGCCGGAGATCGAGATCGAATTGAACTTCGGCATGTTCGCCGAGGTGTAGGCGAAGATGTCGCCGATGATCCGCATCGAGGGCGAGGGCGGGTAGATATAGGTGTTGCGGACCATGAACTCCTTGAGGATGTCGTTCTGGATGGTCCCCGAGAGCTTGGCCGCCGGCACGCCCTGTTCTTCCGCCGCGACGATGTAGAGCGCCAGCACCGGCAGCACCGCGCCGTTCATCGTCATCGACACGCTCATCTGGTCGAGCGGGATGCCGGAGAACAGCGTGCGCATGTCGTAGATCGAATCGATCGCGACGCCGGCCATGCCGACATCGCCGCCGACACGCGGATGGTCGCTGTCATAGCCGCGATGGGTGGCGAGATCGAAGGCGACCGAGAGACCCTTCTGGCCGGCGGCGAGATTGCGCCGGTAGAAGGCATTCGAGTCCTCCGCCGTGGAGAAGCCGGCATATTGCCGGATCGTCCAGGGCTGGTTGACATACATGGTCGGGTAGGGGCCGCGCAGATAGGGCGCTATGCCGGGGAGCGTGCCGACGAAGGGTAGGCCGTCGCGGTCGGCAGCCGTGTAGAGCGGCTTGACCGGAATGTCCTCCGGCGTCTGCCAGAGATCGCCGGTGCGCTGCGGAGCGGTCGCGCTCGCGACCGCGTCGGCGAAAGCGAGCTTCGTGAAATCCGGGATCGCGGTCATGGCTTGCTCCCGTCTGGTCTGTCCCACCAATGGTGGAAATGATGCACCGGTCCGTGGCCGCGGCCAACCTTGACCGCGTCCGAAGCCGCGATCGCGGCCGAGATGTAACGTTTGGCCAGTGCCACCGCCTCGTTGAGGGCGATGCCATGGGCGAGGCCCGAGGCGATCGCGGAGGACAAGGTACAGCCGGTGCCGTGAGTGTTCTGCGTCGCGATGCGCGGCGCGACCAGGCGCTCGCGGCGGCCGTCCCTGCCGATCAGGATATCGACGCTGTCGTCGCCCGTTCCATGGCCGCCCTTGACCAGGACATTGGCCGGGCCGAGCGCGAGCAGCGCCTGCGCCTGTTCGGCTGCGGCATCCTCGGTTTCCGCCATGGCGGTTCCGAGCAAAGCGGCTGCCTCGGGCAGGTTCGGCGTGACGATCGTGCAGAGCGGCAGCAGGCGACGCTTCAGCGCCTCGATCGCATCTTCCTGCAGGAGCCGCCCCCCGGAAGCCGCGATCATCACCGGGTCAAGCACGATGTTCTTCGCATTGTGGCGTTCGAGCCCGTCGGCGACGGTCTCGATCAGCTCGGCGGTAGCGAGCATGCCGATCTTGACCGCATCGACCGCGAGGTCGTCAAACACGGCATCGATCTGTGCGGCGACGAAATCGGCCGGCACCGGATGGATCGCCGTCACCGCGGTGGTGTTCTGCGCAGTGAGCGCGACGATGACGCTGGCGCCATAGACCTGGTGCGCGGCGAAGGTCTTGAGGTCGGCCTGGATGCCGGCGCCGCCACTGGAGTCGGAGCCGGCGATGGTAAGGGCGATCGGCATGCTCATCCCTTGCTGGTGCTGACAGGGGATATGGCGATCATCAGCGCGTCCTGTAGCACGGCGACGGCGTCGCAGCCGGCGAAGATGAAGTTCGTCACCCCGGCCTCGCGCAGCGCCGCCTCCTGCTCGCCCGGGCGGCCGGCGAGCCACACCGTCGCGCCCGCTGCGGTCAGCGCCTTCGCTGCGGGGACCGCCTCAGCGGCATAGCTCTCGTCGGAGCCGCACAGGCAGGCGAGTTTCGCTCCGGAAGCGCGGAAAGCGACGATGAGCGCGTCGAGATCGGTCGCGCCGGCCTTGGCGAAGCCGTCGCCGGAGGGTGCGGCGATGCCGCCGGCCTCGAACAGGTTGCGGGCGAAGCCGGAGCGGGCGGTGAACCCGGCGATCGGGCCCAGCGTGGCGAGGAAGGCCTTCGGCCGCTCGCCGGCGGCTTCGGCGATGTCGGCGCTGGCGCGCAACGCCTCAAACGGCTCGGCGAGGCGGATGCTCGGTAGCGCATCGACGGTGATCGCGCCGTCGCTACCGGTGCGTTCAGTGGAAGCAGCGGGCGGCGGCGCCAGGACCGAGACCGAGGCTTCCGACAGATTGGGGAATTCGCTGGTGCCGGTGATCGGCTCGCGCCGGGTCGCGATCGCCTTGGCCCGGCCATCACGCTCGCGCGAGAGCCCCTTCTGGATATGGCCGTTGGCGAGCGCGGCGACGATGCCGGTAAGGCCGCCGGAGCTTTCCGCCTCGAGGTCCTGGAACTTGCGCCAGCCTTGTTCGCACAGAGCCTGCGTCAGCGCCTCGAAGCCGCCGGCGCCTGCCGCCGGATCGGCGACTCGCCAGAGATTGGCTTCTTCGAGCAGGATCAACTGGGTGTTGCGGGCGATGCGGCGGGCGAAGCCGTCGGGCAGGCCGAGCGCCGCGGTGAAGGGCTGCACGCCGATCGAATCGGCGCCGCCGACGCCGGCCGAGAAGGCGGCGATCGTGCCGCGCAACAGGTTCACCCACGGGTCGCGCCGGGTCAGCGAGCGCCAGGCAGTCTCGGCATGGATGAAGACGGGTTTTGGCTCAAGCCCGCAAGCGCGCTGCACCCGGTCCCAGAGCAGGCGGGCGGCGCGCAGCTTGGAGATGGTGACGAATTCGTCGGCATCGGCGACAAGGGCGAACGAGATGGCGTCGCGTGCCTCGGCGAGCCGGAGCCCTTCAGCTTCCAGCCGGCGCAGATAGGTTACGGCCGTCGCCAGCACGGCACCGAGCTCCTGAGCCTCGGTCGCGCCGGCTTCGTGCCAGATCCGGCCGTCAGCGGCGAGGAACGGGCCGGTGAAGCCGCGCGCCTTGAGCGTGCCGATCGTCTCGGCGATGCGCTTGCCGAGCTCGGGCAATGGCACCGCAAGCGCCCCCGTGCTCGCGAGCACGCCGATCGGCTCCATGCCGAAATCGATCTGGAGGGAGGAGGGTGCATGACCGCGCTTCTCGGCCAGCTCGGCCAGCAGCAGCGCGTGCTTGCGGCCGCCGGGAGCCGGATCGAGCCGCAGGCGGACGAGGTCGAGCATGATGCCGTCGAGCGCCATGTCGAGTGCCTCGACAGACGCTGCGGTAAGGCCGAAGCCATGCGCCGCAGGAGCACCGGCGAAAGCCAGGCTGAGGGAATCGGCACCACCTTCCAGCTCGGCGAGGGCGAGCCTCGACGCTTCAGTTGTATCCGGGTGATCGACGCGCGCCGCGACGCGCCAGCGTCCGGCCTCTGCGCGCAGGGGGCGTGCGCCTTGCTCGGTTGCCGCCTCGTAGAGCGGTTCGATGCGGATCCCGTCCGTCGTGCGTCCGACCAGCTTCTTCTCGAAGTCGGCACCCTTCAGCACCTTGTCGACAGCAGCGCGCCACTGCGCTTCGCTCGGCGTGGCGAAAGCGTCCATGAAGGGCAGGTCGGCGAGGACTGTCGAGGTCATCAGCAACGAACTCCTTGCATGCGTTCCTCCCGCCATGTCCGTCGGGCGATGGAACGCACGCCAGTTGGCGGCCCATTGTGCAACCGCGAAGTCCTGATTGCCATGGCTCGGCGCGAACGCAAATGCCCCCTTGGTCGGAAAGCCGTGCCGAAATGCGCAATCCCGCGACAGGGAACGCCTATGCTTGCAAACGAAAACGCCGCCCCGGAAGGGCGGCGTCGCAATATCTCCTAGGGATGTTTCGGCTCAGACGAACTGGCCGAGGCCTGGGATCGCGCCGACGATCGCGCCCATCGTGTCCTCGCCCGCCTTCTCGCGGCCGACAGCGAACATCTCCTTGGAGACGCTCTGGATCTGGCCCATCGACAGGCCGGCGCCCATCAGCTGGCCGCCGAGCGCCATGACGCCGCCGCCACCGCCCATCATGCCGCCGATCGTGCCGAGCAGGCCGCCCTTGGCGCCGCCTTCGGCGTCGGCGAGCTCCTGCGCACCCGGCAGCGCCGCCATCAGCTGGCCGATCTCCGCCGCGGGGCCTTCCTTCTGCAGGAAGGCGAGGATGATGCCGATCGCCTTCCTGGCCAGCGACTCGTCGAGGCCGGAGGCGGCCGTGATGCGGGAGATCAGTTCATCCATCGTGCGGTCCTCTGATGTTGAGCCTTCTGGTGCTCTGAAAATAGTTTACACATAAACTATCTGCGATGGAAGCGATCTTCATGCTTCCGCCCAACGTCTCGTTTCGCTACACCCCTTGCACGACCTTATGGCAACGGAACAGGCGCGACCATGGCGGATGACGGCACGATCCTGATCGGCAAGAGCGAGAAGCCGGAGGTGCTGCTGCTCAAGCTCGCCAACCGCCACGGCCTGGTCACCGGCGCGACCGGAACCGGCAAGACGGTGACACTGCAGGTGCTGGCGGAGGGCTTCGCCAAGCACGGCGTGCCGGTCTTCGCTGCCGACATCAAGGGCGACCTCTCCGGCATCGCAGCGCCCGGCAATTCCAAGCCGCCCTTCGTCAAGCGCGCCGAGGAGCTCGGCCTCAAATACGAGCCCGACCAGTTCACCACCGTGTTCTGGGACGTGTTCGGCGAGCAGGGGCACCCGGTCCGCGCCACCATCTCGGAGATGGGTCCGCTGCTGTT
>PNLY01000051.1 GCA_013823325.1 Methylobacterium sp. | reverse complement strand
GATCCTCGCCAACGACACCCCCGTGATCATGGCCGTGACCTTCGTCTTCGCCTGCCTGGTCGTCCTCTTCAACCTCATTGCGGACCTGCTCTATGGCTGGCTCGACCCTCGCATCTCCTTCGGCTGATCCGGCCGTAGCCGCAGTGGCCGCCGCGTCCGTCTCGGTCTCGCCCGGCCGTGAGACCTGGCGGCGCTTCCGCCGCCACAAGCTCGCCATGGCGAGCGTGGTCATCCTCGGCCTGCTGATCCTCGGCGTCGTCGTCGGCCCCTGGTTCTGGCCCGTCCCGATCAACGACATCGACTTTTCGGCGCAGCTCCAGGGCCCATCCTGGGCGCACCCGTTCGGAACCGACGATCTCGGCCAGGATATCCTGGCGCGGATGATGTATGGCGGGCGCATCTCGCTCGCCGTCGGCCTGGCCGCCATGGTGGTCGCGACCACCGTCGGCGTCGTGATCGGCGCCCTGGCCGGGATGTCGCGCAAGATCGCCGATCCCGTGCTGATGTGGGTGACGGACCTGTTCCTGTCGCTGCCGCAGCTGCCGCTGCT
Source organism: Methylobacterium sp. (assembly GCA_013823325.1). Lineage (GTDB taxonomy): Bacteria > Pseudomonadota > Alphaproteobacteria > Rhizobiales > Beijerinckiaceae > Allobosea > Allobosea vestrisii. The sequence continues at coordinate 38,908 of PNLY01000051.1, read as the reverse complement.
GCTGCTGGTGATCTACCTGTTCCGCGAGCAGCTCAAGGCGGTGTTCGGCGTCGAGGGCGGCGTCTTCATCCTGATCGTCGTCGTCATCGGCGGCCTGCGCTGGATGCCGGTCGCCCGTCTGGTCAGGGCGCAATTCCTGTCGCTGCGCGAGAAGGAGTTCGTCGAGGCCGCCAAGGCCCAGGGCGCCACCAAGATGCGCCAGATGACGCGCCATATCCTGCCCAACGCGCTCGGCCCCGTCATCGTTGCCTCGACGATCGAAGTCTCCTCGGCGATCATCGCGGAATCGACGCTCTCCTTCCTCGGCCTCGGCTTCCCGCCTGATATCCCGACCTGGGGGCGCCTGCTCTTCGACGCCAAGGACCATCTCGACACCGCCCCACACTGGGCCCTGTTCCCGGGCGCAGCGATCTTCCTGACCGTGCTGTCGATCAATTTCATCGGCGACGGCCTGCGCGACGCGCTCGACCCGCGCCGCGTCATCTGAACCCATGATGCGACGCCGCCAGGCTGGTGATCCGGCCTCGCGGCGTCATCGCCCATCTCCCTCCACCGGGCGCCAGCACAACCAATGGTGGATAGCGGCCGGGCCTTTGACCGCTCGGTGAACAACCGTCAACATTCGCAGGCTCCATCGCTTGCGGCGCATCGGCCCCTGTAGAATCGTCCGACCGGCCGAATCGCGGCAGAATTCGGAGCGCCGGGCAGGGGAAGCAGGGCTGATGGACGCGCTATCCAGCGACCGGCTCGTCATCGTCGAGGACGACCCCGTCACCCGCGCGGTGATCGCCGGCTATTTCACCGATCAGGGCTTCCAGGTCGAGGAGGCCGAGACCATCGCCCAGGCCAGGCAGGCGGTGCGACGCTTCAGGCCGGACCTGATCTTCATCGACGTCGTCCTGCCCGATGGCGACGGCCTCGAACTCGCTCGGGAACTCCAGTCGTCCTCGGATGCCGGCATCATCTTCGTGACGCGGCGCGACGCCGACGTCGATCGCATCGTCGCGCTCGAGCTCGCCGGCGATCACTATGTCAGCAAGCCGGTCGACCTGCGCGACTTGCTCGCCAGGGCCCGTTCGCTGCTGCGCCGCCGCCGGACCGAGCGCGACACGGCGCGCCGCAACACCGTAGCGATCTTCGGACCGTTCACGATCGACCTGCTGCGCCGCGAGCTCGCGATGAACAACGGCGAGCCCATGCGCCTGACCCGCGGCGAGTTCGATCTGCTCGCCGCACTGATCGAGAGCAACGGCCATCCCCTCAGCCGCGACTATCTGATCGAGGTCATCAGCAACCGCTTCACCGATGTCGACGCACGCAGCGTCGACGCTCTCGTCGCACGTCTACGCAAGAAGCTCGGCGACACCGCCAAGTCCGGGATCATCGCGACCGTCAGCGGCAAGGGCTACAAGATCGGCGTCCCCGTCGAGCGCATCTAGCAAGGCGCCGGACGGAGCTAACCCTCCAGCGCCCCGATCATCTCCACCCGCGTCGCATGCCGGCCGCCTTCGAACCCGGCGCTCAGGAACGCATCGACGATGTCGAGCGCCAGCCCCTCGCCCACCACGCGCGCACCGATCGACAGCATGTTGGCGTCGTTGTGCTGGCGGATCATGCGGGCAGAGAACGTGTCGGCGCAGACACCGCAACGGATGCCTTTGACCTTGTTCGCCGCCATCATGATGCCCTGGCCGGTGCCGCACAGGATGATGCCGAGCCGGCAGTCGCCGGAGGCGACGAGCCGAGCCGCCGCTTCACCATGCTTGGGATAAGGCGTGCTCTCCGGCGTCGTCGGGCCGATGTCGACCACGACCCAGCCCTGCGCCGCGACGTGAGCGACAATGGCGCGGCGGAGCGGGATGGCGGCATGGTCGCTGGAGAGGACGACGCGTTTGCTGGCTGTCATGGCGAGATCGTTCCTTTTCCCGAGGCTGGGCGGCTCGGCCGGGTTGGATCAGGCGCGCCTTGTCCCGTCAATGTGTCCGATCCTCGCGATGCGGCCTCGTCGAAAAGCGCCCCTATCCGATCTCAGACAGCAGCGGCAGCGGGCGCTCCTTCCAGCTCGGCCAAGGCGTCCAGGGCCTCCTCGCGGGCCTGCCCGAGCGCCTCGACCGCCGCCACGAGCGCTTCACGGTGGGCTGTGGCCGCATCGCGTTCGAGGGCGGCTGCGAGAGCAAGGACCTGCCCGAGCCCGACCGCTCCGGCGGAGCTCCCCAATTGATGCGCCAGCCGTCGCAGCTCGGCTCGGTCGGACGCCGGCAGGGCAGCCTGCATCTGGGTCAGGATCGCCCCGGACACCGTCGCGAACAGCGTCACCAGCTGCCTGGTGCGCTCATGGCCGATCAGGCCGCGCTGCGTTCGGAAGAAGGCCGCATCGACGGGTTGCTCGGCCGAAAGCGCCACGACCTGGCTCTTGCCGCCACGAGCGCTGCCGCGCCCGATCACCTGCAGCAGGGCGGCGGAGGTGATCGGCTTCGACAGAATGGTGGTCAACCCTGCCGCACGCATGCGCCGCATCGTCTCCGGCGAGACATCGGCCGTGAGCGCGACGATCCGGGGCTGTGCGATGCCGGTGATCTCGCGGATCGCCAGGGCGGTCTCGATTCCGTCGATCCCCGCCATGTGCATGTCGAGCAGCACGAGATCGAAGGACCGTCGGCGCAGCGTCTTGAGCGCGGCCTCGCCTGAGGCTGCGGCCTGCACCTTGTGGCCGGCCTTGCCGACCATGAGCCGAGCGACCTCCCTCGTGACGGGATCGTCGTCGACGACGAGAATCGTCTGCAATTGCCTCGCCCCGACCTCGCCCGGCCGGGCCGCGGCCCTGGCCGCCGTCACCGGCAGCCTGACCGAGAAGGTGCTGCCCTGCCCCTTGGCGCTGGCGACGGAGATCGAACCGCCCATCAGCTCCGCCAGCTTGGTGCAGATCGCAAGGCCAAGCCCGACGCCGCCATTGCGCCGCCCCGTTTCAGGATCGACCTGCACGAAATCCCGGAAGATCTGCCGTTGCATGGCCGGATCGATGCCGATGCCGGTGTCGCTAACGGTCAATGTCAGATCCAGGCCCTTCCCCGCCGAGGCGCGCTGCAGCTCTGCCGCCAGCACCACCTCACCCGCCTCAGTGAAGCTGATCGCATTGCGCAGCAGGTTGACCAGGATGCGGTGGATCTTGCCGGCATCGCCGTGCAGGCGCAGCTCCTCTGGCGGAGGGCGCAGCGTCAGGGCAAGCCCCTTCTGTTCCGCCAGCGGCCGCATCAGCGCCACCGCCGCACCGAGGAGGGCACAGAGGTCGAAATCGCGCCGGTCGAGGCTTTCGGTCCCGGCCTCCAGCCGCGACAGGTCGAGCGTCGCATTGGCGAGGTCGACCAGCGCTTCGCCCGAGGTCACGGCCATGGCAACGAGGCGACGGTCGCGCTGGCTCATGCGGCGGCGATCGATCAGTTCGAGCACGCCGAGCACGCCGGCGAGCGGTGTGCGGATATCGTGCCCCACCACCGCCAGGAACCGGGACTTGGCCCGCGTCGCCTCCTCCGCCGCCTTCTGCCCAGCAGAGGCGAGCGTCAGCGCCTGCTCCAGCGCCGCGGTGCGCTCGGCGACCTTGTCCTCCAGGACCGCCCGGCCTTCCGCCAGGCGTTCGGCCATCACATTGAACTGCTCGCCCAGTTCCTGGAGCTCGTCGCCGGTGTGGATCGCGATCCGCGCGTCGAGCTCGCCGCGGCCGATCCGCGCCGCCCCCTCGCCGAGAGCCTTGATCGGCGCGACCAGCTTGCGGCTCAGCATGATGCCGGCCAGCACAGCCACCAGCAGGGCCAGGAGCAGCACCGTCAGCGAACGCAGAATCGAGGCATGGATCGGCGCGAAGGCCTCGCTCTCGGGCAGGTCGATCACCACGTTCCAGTCGAGATCCGGGACCGCAGTCATCACCGAAAGGACGCGCCGGCCCTCGATATCGGTCATCGAAAGCCCGGCCTTGGCCGCTCCTGCAGCCTCATGCGCGTTCACGAGCGCGGCGAGGTTGGTGTTGCGCAGCACGAAGCGCAGGTCTGGATGGGCGATCAGGCGCCCGGAGCGCGTGACGATATAGGCGCGGCCGGCCTCGCCAACCTTGAGGCGCGAGACCAGCTCGCGGATGAAGACGAGATTGACGGTGGCTCGCGCGACCCAGTGAGGAGGCGACGCCGCCCGCCGAAGCAGCACCATATGCGGCTCCGATCCGCGCCGGAACTCGACCTCGCTGTGGAAGCTGCCCTGCGCCAGGGCGGCCTGGAAGCCGGGATCGGTCGACCAGTCGGTGCCGCCATCCGCCCGGTCCCGCGCATAGCGCGACAACAGGAGCTGCTCGCGCCCGCCGGGATCGATCTGGCGCAATTCGAGCACGGCGGGGACCTGCCGCATCAGCCGCAGACCGTCGAGCCGGCGCTCCTCCGGCGAACTGCTGCTGGCGCCGCTTTGCGAGGCCCAGTCGAGATGCCCCATGATGTCGGCGACGAAGGCGCCGATCCTCTGGGCCGCCGCCCTCGCCTGTTCCTGCTGGACCCGAACCAGGAGCGCCCTCTGGTCCGAGAAGGCGAAGAAGGTCGCGATCGCCGCGTTGAGCCCGAGCGCGAGGCAGATTGCAAGGCCGACGAAGAGCGCATATTTGCGGGTGAGCTCGCCGCGCCGGCGCCGGGAGCCGTCTTGTCCCGCCAGGGCGTCTTGCGTCACGACAGGATCCGTTGCGCACGGATCCGCAGCGAGGCCGGCAGGCTCAGCCCCAGGGCCGCGGCGGCCTTTTCGTTGATGACCAGCTCGAAGCTGCGCGAGAACTGCACCGGCAATTCGGCGACATCGGCCCCGCGCAGGATGAGGTCGATATAGGAGGCGAGCATCTCGGCCGTCTCCTCGCGCGCCCCGGCATAGGACATCAAGCCGCCCTGCAAGGTGAAGGTGTCGAACGGGTAGACAGCGGGCAAGGCCAGACGCGCGGCAGCGGCGGTGCAGAGCGCGGCATTGCGGTAGGTGAAGCTGTCCGGCAGGAAGACCAGGCCGCCGCCCGCTCCCTTGCCGGCGAATCCGGCGATCTCCCGGTCGATCGCGGCAGGTTCGGTCACCTGGATCGTCTCGAAGGCCGGCTCGTCGCCAGTCGCCGCCGCCCGCAGGCGCGCAAGATAGGTCGCTCCGGCCGCAGGCGTCGTATGGGGATTGAAGACCACCCCGATGCGCCGCGTCGCCGGCGCGATCTCGGCCAGCAGCTCGACCCATTTCTCCGACATTGCGGGGTCGTTGTTGCTGAAGCCCGTGGCGTTTCCATCCGGACGTTCGAGCGAGCGCACGAAGCCGCTCCCGACCGGATCCGAGGCCGTCCCGAACAGCACCGGTATCCGCCGGGTCTTCGCCAGCACGGCCGCAGTCTCGGCACTGGAACCGACGACGATGATGTCCGGGTTCTCGGCGACGACCTCGGCGGCGCCGCGGGCAAGGTCCACCTCGCTCGCTCCCCAGACTCTCCAGCTGACCCGCAAATTCTTGCCCTCGACCCAGCCCCGCTCGGCTAGCAGCCGATAGAGTTCGGCCACGCGCGCGCTCACGATGGGATGGTCGAGCGGCAACCCGATCAGCATCGAAATCCGCTTGGCCGGTTCCGCCGAGCGCGCCGCCCGGCCCGACATCGCGAGGCCGCACACTGCCAGGGCAACCAGAAGGGAGCGGCGATGCATGCGGCGAACCAGACGAAGGAAGGAGCCCAGCCGCTCCTGGCGGTCAATTTGCACGCTCCGCCCGTTCGCGTCGAGAGGCGATGGCCGTCACGATGGGCGGGACGCGTCCTCGCCGCATTTGGCCACGTCTGGCAGCGCAAAAGCCGCGCGCGGGCACTGCCGAGCCGGCGAATCTGCCGCACTTTCACTCCGGGATCGCAACTGCTAGACGGTGCGCGATCGCGCGTGCACGGCGCAAACAGGTTCACGAATTATGCTTCTTCGCGTTGGCACCCGCCGCAGCCCCCTTGCCATGACGCAAACCAACTTTGTAATTGGTTCAATTCAGGCATTGCATCCGCATATCGAATTCGAGATTTGCCCGATTTCGACCGTCGCCGATCGCGACAGGGTCTCCGAGTTCCATCAGTTCGGCATGATCGGCGTCTTCACGACCGAGCATGAGGAGCAGCTGCTCCGCAAGGACGTCGATTTCGTCGTCCATTCGCTCAAGGACCTGCCGACCATTCTTCGCGACGGCCTCGTCCTGGCCTCCGTGCCCAAGCGCGAGGATCCACGCGATGTGCTGTGCGGCTCGGCGCTCGAAGATTTGCCGGAAGGCGCGAGGGTGGGAACCGGCTCGCTGCGCCGGCGCGCACAGATCCTGAGCCTGCGCCCCGACGTCACCGTTGTTCCCATCCGCGGCAATATCGGCCCGCGGCTCGCCAAGATCGAAGGTGACGATGCGCTCGACGCCGTCATCCTCGCCCATGCCGGGCTGGAGCGGCTCGGCCTCGGGCGCAAGTCGTCCGAATTCCTCGACCCCGTCGCGTTCCCCTATGCCGTCGGGCAGGGCGCGCTGGGTATCGAGGCGCGCAGCGAGGATACCGAGCTGGTCGAGATCTTGCGCTCGATCGAGTGCCGGAAGACCCGGGCCGAGGTCGATGCCGAGCGCGAGATGATGCATGCGCTCGGGGCCGGCTGCAGCCTGCCCGTCGGCGCCGTCTGCAACTGGCAGGACGAGCGGTTGAGCCTGCAGGCCCAGATCACCTCGCTCGACGGCCATGAGCGGGTCGTCGCGACGCAGGACGAGCCGGGCGAGCAGGCGAAGGAGCTGGGCCTTGCCGTCGCCGAGACGCTGAAGATCCGCGGCGGCGAGAAGATCCTGCAGTCGAGCTACCGGGAATTCTGCAGCCACTTCAAGATGCTGCAGTCCTGAGGCGGCTTCGGCGCTCTGCCGAGCCCGCTGCGATCGAGGCTGCCTCAGGCGGCCGTCGATTGCGTCATCGTCTCCATCGCCACCGCGATCGCCGCCTCGGTCGCCTCGATATCGGCGAGGCTATGGGCGGATGACAGGTAGCAGAGGCCACGCGGCAGGGTCATCACCCCCTGCCGGAGCAGCGCGCCGGTGAACATCAGCGTCTTGTCCTTGTCGACCTTGGCCGTGTCGCGCAGCGTCTCGACCGACCCGTTCGCGGCGAATATCTGCAACGCCGCCCCGGCCTGGCGCGCCCGGATCGGAACGCCGCGACGCGCGGCCTGGTCGTTCAGGAACCGGCAGAGCCGCGCCGCGAACCCGTCCATGCGCGGATAGATCTCCCCGCGCTCGGCCTGCAGCACCTTGAGGCAGGCGATCGCCGCCGCCACCGAAAGCGGGTTGCCGTTGAAGGTGCCGCGGTGCATCAGCTGCCCGCTCGACAGGACCTCCATCGCCGTGCGGCTGCCCGAAACCGCGCTGATCGGTAGGCCGGCACCGAGCGCCTTGCCGAGCACGCTGAGATCGGGCGTCACGCCATAGCGCTCCTGCGCGCCGCCGAGGGCGAGGCGGAAGCCGGTGATCACCTCATCGAAGATCAGCAGAGCGCCGCAGCGCTGCGTCGCCGTCCGCAGCCGCTCCAGGAAGCCGGCGGGCGGCTCGAAGCAGCCGCCATTGATCGCGGCTGGCTCGACGATGACGGCGGCAAAACTGGCATCGAGCACCGCCTCGACCTGCTCGGCATCGCCCCAGTCCAGCAGCGTCACGCTTTGCGCAGCCTGCGGGTCCTGGCCGAGCGCCGAGGCGCCGTCCTGCCCGATCGCGTTGCCGACATGGATGCCGTCGGCCCAGCCATGGTAATTGGCCCGGAACTTGATGATCTTGACGCGCCCGGTCGCGGCACGCGCGACCCGCAAGGCGAGCTGGATCGCCTCGGTACCGGTACTGACGAAACTGCTCTGCTCAGCCGAAGGCACGCAGGCCGCGATCAGCTCGGCCAGCTCCGCCTCGCCGCGATGCACGCTCGCGGTGCGCAGGCCGCGGCCGAGCTCGGCCTGGACCGCCCCGATCACGGCTGGAGGCGTATGGCCGAGGATCAGTGGGCCGTAGCCGAGGGCGTAGTCGATGAATCGGTTGCCGTCGACGTCGACGACATGGGCGCCCTCGCCGCGCTCGATCGCGATCGCCACCGGATTCTGCGTCGCCCGCGGGGTCGAGGAAACGCCATAGGCGAGATGGGACAGCGCGCTCTTGCGATGCGCATAGGAGCCGGCGAAGCGCTGGCGGTCTGCGGCGTCGAGGCTGTTGCTCATCACGGTCTCACGAAGGCGTCACTAGGATATCGGAAGCGGCTAAATAGGTATCAATGATATAAACATAATACAACATACTTCCGCGCGCAGGGGCCTGATTGGTATTCCAGACCATACATGCTAGCGATTCCCCACAACGATTCCGGAAAGGCAATCCATGGCGAGACCGCAGACGGGTACGGCGGCTGAGCGGCCTTCGTCAGAACGGGATGTCATCCCGCTCTATCACCGCGTCTACGTCATGCTGCTCCAGAAGATCATGGACGGCTCCTATCCGCAGGGCTCCCCGATCCCGAGCGAGGACGACCTTGCCGAGACTTTCAGCGTGTCGCGCGTCACCATCCGCAAGGCGATGGAGAGGCTGGAACGCGAGGGGCGCGTCCTGCGCCAGCGCGGCCGCGGCACCTTCCCGCTGACGCCGGCCAACGAGGCGGGCGAGCCTGCGAGCCAGCTGCTCAACAACCAGATCTCCCTCGCCCGCAAGACGAAGATCGCCCTGCTGGCCTATGATTTCGTCCGGCCCTCGCCCTTGCTCGCCCAGACTTTCGACATCGCCGACGGCACGGAGCTGTTGCGGATCGAGCGCGTCCGGGGCGACGAGCGCTCGCCGATCTCGCACACGCTCTGCTATCTGCCCGCCGACCTCGCGCCACTGGTGCCGCGCACCGCGATCTCGTCGCTGCCGGTCTCGGCCACGCTCGCCGCGGCGGGCGTCAAGCTCGCCCGCTTCGAGGAGAAGATCACGGCTGTGCTCGCCGATTCCGATGTCTCGCCACATCTCGACGTCGCGATCGGCACGCCGCTTGTGGCGATGACCCGCCATGTCCGCGACGAGGACGGGCGCCTGATCGAATTGCTGCAGGCGCTGTATCGGCCCGATCGCTACGAATACCGCGTTCAGTACTCGATCGACGGCCAGAACCTCGGCACGCCCTGGAAGGCGATGATCACCGACAGCGGCGCCGCTTAGGACGCCGCTGCCGGATGGCGCGTCAGCGCCGGATGAACGGGTTCGGGATGTCCGTCGCCGTCGAGATCCAGACGCTCTTGGTCTCCATGTACTCTCGGATGCCGGCGATGCCGCCCTCGCGGCCGACGCCGCTCATCTTGAAGCCGCCAAAGGGCGAGGTCGTGCTGGTCGAGCGGTAGTTGTTGACCCAGACCGTGCCGGCCCGGACGCGGTTCGCCATGGTCAGCGCCCGGCGCATCGACTGCGTCCAGATGCCGGCGGCCAGGCCGAACTGCGTGTCGTTGGCGATGCGGACCGCCTCATCCTCATCCTTGAAGCGGATCACCGAGAGGACCGGGCCGAACACCTCCTCCTGTGCGATGCGCATGCCGTTCTTCACGTCGACGAAGATGGTCGGCTTGAAGAAGAGCCCTTTCGGATAGCCTGGCACCGCGGCCGGCTCGCCGCCGGCGACGAGGCGCGCGCCCTCGGACTTGGCGATCTCGACATAGGACTTGATCTTCTCGAGCTGCGGCCTGGTCGAGATCGGCGCGACCTGAGTTTCTGGATCGGAGGGGTGGCCGAACCTGACATCGGCGATGAAGGCCTTGAGCTGTTCGACGAAGGCGTCGTGGATCGTGTCCTGCACCAGGAGGCGCGAACCGGCGACGCAGGTCTGGCCCGACGCCGCGAAGATGCCGGCGACGGCGCCCTTCACGGCCTGGTCGAGCTCGGCATCGTCGAAGATGATGTTCGGCGACTTGCCGCCGAGCTCCAGCGTCACCCGCTTCATGTGGCGGGCGGCCTTCTCGTTGATCATCCGCCCGGCCTCAGGCCCGCCGGTGAAGGCGATGCGCTCGACCAGTGGATGGCTGATCAGCGCGTCGCCGACCTCGGCGCCATAGCCGGTGATGACGTTGACGACGCCCTTCGGGAAACCGGCCGCCTCGACCAGCTTGACGAATTCGAGCAGCGAGGCCGAGGTGAACTCCGACGGCTTCAGCACGACGGTGCAGCCAGCCGCCAGCGCCGGCGCCAGCTTCAGGCTGGTCAGCGGCAGCGGCGAGTTCCACGGCATGATGCAGGCGACGACGCCGATGGGCTCGGGCTTGGTGTAGTTGAACACGCCCGGCTTGTCGGTCGGGATCACCGTGCCTTCGATCTTATCGGCCAGCCCGCCATAGTAGTAATAATAGTTCGCCATATAACGCATCTGCATCGACAGCTCGGCGAGGAGCTTGCCGTTGTCGCGCATCTCGACCCGCGCCAGCCAGTCGGCGTTTTCGGTGATGAGATCGCCGAGCTTGCGCATCAGCGCGCCGCGCCCCGAGGCGGACAAAGCCGGCCACGACCCCTCCGAGAAGGCGCGATGCGCCGCGCTGACCGCCCGCTCGACGTCGGCAGCGTCACCGCGCGCCACCCAGGCCCAGTCCTCGCCCGTCACCGGATCCGACGTCTCCAGCCAGGCATTGCTCGCCGGATCGACGAAGGCGCCGTCGATATAGTGCTGATAGCGATAGCGCTGGTCCGGATCCTGCTGGGTCGGGCGGATCGCGGGCGAGATCGGATCGAGCGAAAGCGTGGCTGCGGTCATCGGAGGTCCCTGGAGAGCACGGCGTCGGGTAGCCGTTGACAGATATGTATCATCATCATATCAAAAATACCAATACGCTTGTCACGCGGGTGGCAGGCGGCTTGACGTGGCAGCCGGGCTGCCGTCGATGGCCGTCGAAACCCGGGCTTGATATCCATAAGAACGAGGGGATGAGCATGAAGACGACGAGACTTGCCTGCGCGGGGCTGTTCGCGCTTGGACTGGCCGCGGCCGCGGCTCCCGCTTCGGCGCGCGACCTGATGGTCGTCGGCTTCGGCGGCGGCTTCCAGGACAATGCCCGCAAGCACCTGTTCCAGGGCTATGCCACCGAAAAGGGCGTGAAGGTCGCCGACGACGTCTACAATGGCGAGATGGCCAAGATCTATTCGATGGTGAAGTCGAACGACGTCACCTACGACGTGATCATGGTCGAGGCGCCCGAGCTCGCCCGCGGCTGCGAGGACGGCGTCTTCGAGAAGCTCGACTGGAGCGTCATCGACCAGAAGAAGTTCATTCCGGGCGGCACCACCGCCTGCGGCGCCGGCGCCGTCGGCTGGGGCGTCAGCCTGTTCTACGACCAGGCCCGCACCGCAACCGGCCCGGCGAACTATGCCGAACTCTGGGACTTCCAGAAGTTCCCCGGGAAGCGCTCGCTGCGGTCCGGCGCCAAGATGACGCTCGAGATCGCCCTGCTCGCCGACGGCGTGCCGGCCGCCGAGGTCTACAAGGTGCTGGCGACACCGGACGGGCAGAAGCGCGCCTTCGCCAAGCTCGACCAGATCAAGCCGCATGTCGTCTGGTGGAAGTCGGGAACGCAGCCGCTGCAGCTCGTCGGCTCGGGCGAGGCCGCCTATGCGGTCGGCTATGTCGGACGCACGATCCGCGCCAATGAAGGCGGCGCCAAGTACCCGGTGCAGTGGAACACGCTGCTGTTCTCGTTCGATTACTGGACGGTGGTGCGCAACGCGCCGAACAAGGCCGAGGGCATGAAGCTGATCAGCTACATGACCGACGAGAAGCCGCTGACCAATCTCGCGCAGGACTGGGCGGTGTCGCCGGCCAACGCCGCCGTCGCCAACAATCCCGAGATCATCAAGAAGAACCCGGGCATGGTCGCCAACCACGCCAAGGAAGGGCTCTTCATCAACACCGAGTTCTGGGTCGAGCACGGTGAGGATCTCGAGGCCCGCTTCAACGCCTGGCTGGCAAAGTAAAACCTCGATCCGGCACGAGGGCTCGGCATGTCACGACGGAACCTGCTGGCGGCGGCGCTGATCGCGCCCCTCCTGCTCCTGGTCACGCTGAGCTTCCTCGTCCCGCTCGGGGCGACGCTCTATCGGGCGGTCGACGATTCCGAGTTCTCGACCACCCTGCCCCGCACCACTGCCTTGCTGCGCGCCTGGGACGGCAAGGACCTGCCGCCCGACGAGGCCTTTGCCGCCATCGTCGAGGAATTGCGCAACGCGCAGCAGAACCAGGAGGCCGGGGCTGTCCTCAGCCGCCTCAACTTCGAGGAGACCGGCCTGCGCAGCCTGTTGCTGCAGGCCGCCCGGGCTTCTGCTCGGCTGGCTCCGCCAGTGAAAGATGGCCTGATCGCGCTCAATCCGCGCTGGGGCGAGCCTGAGCTCTGGCGCATGTTCAAGCGCGCGACCGGTCCCTGGACCTCGCTCTACCTTCTGCGCTCGCTCGATATGCGCCCGACCGACAAGGGCATCGTCCATGCCGGCGCCGAGGATGCGGTCTTCCTGCCGCTGTTCTGGCGCACCTTCGAGATCAGCCTGATCGTCACGGTAATCTGCGCGCTGCTGGCCTATCCCGTCGCCTACACGCTCTCGATCCTGCCGCAGGGCTGGGCCAATGCCGGGATGATGCTGGTGCTGATCCCGTTCTGGACCTCGATCCTGGTGCGGACGACCGCCTGGTTCATCATCCTGCAGCGCGAGGGGCCGATCAACGCGCTACTGCTCGCCTTCGACATCGTCAACCAGCCGCTGACGATGATCTTCACCCGCTTTGCCGTCTATCTCGCCATGGTCCACGTGCTACTGCCCTTCGCCATCCTGCCGCTCTATGGCGTGATGAAGGGGATCAAGCCGGACTATATGCGTGCCGCCGCCTCGCTCGGCGCGCCGGGCTGGCGCCGCTTCCTGCGCATCTACCTGCCGCTGACCATGCCAGGCGTCGCCGCGGGATCGCTGATGGTGTTCATGCTCTCGGTCGGCTTCTACATCACGCCCGCCCTCGTCGGCGGCTCCGGCGACCAGATGGTCAGCTACTTCATCGCCTTCTTCACCAACACCTCGGTGAACTGGGGCATGGCCGCCGCGCTGGCGACCCTGCTGATGGCGATGACCGCGCTGCTCGTCATCGTCGCGCGGCTGATCGTGCCCGGCTTCCGCTCCGGCAACGTGAAGGTCTGAGCGATGGCAGGCACCGCTCCATCCTCCCCGGCGCGCAAGCTCTCGGCCGGACGCCTCGCGCTCGCTTTGGTCACGGCCCTGATCCTGCTCTTCCTGGTGGCGCCGATCGTCGTCGTCTTCCCGCTCTCGCTCTCCTCGGGCGAATTGCTGGTGCTGCCGACGCCGGGCTATTCGCTGCGCTGGTACGAGGACTTCTTCACCTCCAGCCGCTGGCTCAGCGCCACCTGGAACAGCTTCGTCGTCGGCATCGCCACCATGATCCTGGCGACGCTGCTCGGCACGCTCGCCGCCTTCGGCATCTTCCTCGGCCGTTTCCCCGGCAAGGCGCTGCTCCTCGCCATCCTGTCGCTGCCGATGGTGACGCCGGTCATCGTCACCGCGATCGCCATGTATTTCTCGCTGTCGCTCGTCGGCCTCGGCTCGACGCTGACCGGCCTGATCCTCGCCCACACAGTGCTCTCGGTGCCCTTCGTGCTGCTGACGGTGCTGGCCTCGCTGCAGACCTTCGACCAGAACCTGCTGCGCGCCGCCGCGAGCCTGGGCGCCAACCCGGCCATCGCCTTCCGCCGCGTCGTGCTGCCGCTGATCGCACCGGGCGTGGCGACGGGGGCGCTCTTCGCCTTCGCCACCTCCTTCGACGAATTGATCGTAGCGCTGTTCATCGCCAGTCCCGGCCAGTTCACGCTGCCGCGCCAGATGTATGCCGGCCTGCGCGAATTCCTGAGCCCGACCATCGCCGCCGCCGCCGTGCTGCTGATCCTCTTCTCGGTGCTGCTGCTGGCCCTCAACGAATTCATCCGGAAGCGCGCGCAGGCCCGCGGGGCCTCCCCATCCGGCCCGACTGCATGAGTGCATCATGAGCGATCCCATCATCGTCTTCGACAAGGTCACCAAGAGCTATGACGGCGCGACGCAGGTCGTGAAGTCGCTCGACTTCGCCGTCGAGCGCGGCGAGTTCGTCACGCTGCTCGGCCCATCCGGCTCGGGCAAGACCACGACGCTGATGATGCTGGCCGGCTTCGAGGATCCGTCCGGCGGCACCATCACCTTCGACGGAAGGCCGCTGAACAACGTCCCGGCCCATCGGCGCGGCATCGGCGTGGTCTTCCAGAACTATGCGCTGTTCCCGCATATGAGCGTCGCCGCCAACCTCTCCTTCCCGATGGAGATGCAAAGCGTCGGCCGGGCCGAGCGTGAGGAAAGGGTTCGCGGCGCGCTCGACATGGTCAAGCTCGGCCATCTCGCCGACCGGCGCCCGACGCAGCTCTCCGGCGGCCAGCAGCAGCGCGTCGCGCTCGCCCGCGCTCTGGTCTTCCGGCCCAAGCTCGTGCTGATGGACGAACCGCTTGGCGCGCTCGACAAGCAATTGCGCGAGCACATGCAGCTCGAGATCAAGCACATCCACGAGCAGCTCGGCGTCACCGTCGTCTACGTCACCCATGACCAGGGCGAAGCGCTGACCATGTCGAACCGCGTCGCCGTCTTCCATCACGGCCGCATCCAGCAGCTGGCGCCGCCGACCGAGATCTACGAGAAGCCGGCCAATGCCTTCGTCGCCTCCTTCATCGGCGAGAACAACAAGCTCGACGGCACCATCGCCGCCCGCGACGGCGCGCGGTGCCGCCTGCGCCTCCCCGATGGCAGCGAGGTCCGCGCCATGGCCGGCACCGACCTGCCGGTCGGCGCACAAGCCGTGCTGGCGCTGCGGCCTGAGAAGGTCCTGATCGGCCCGGCCGCCGCCGGCGAAAACCGCTTCGACGCCGTGATCGAGGAGCTCGTCTATTACGGCGACCACACCCGCCTGCGCCTGAACCTCGGCGGCTCCGACAGCTTCACCGCCCGCCTGACCTTCCGCGACGGCCTGCCCGCCCTGCAGCGTGGCGAGCGCATTCCGGTCGGCTGGGCAACGGCGAACTGCCTCGTGCTCGGCCCGGAAGAGACCTGAGCGCCGCTCACGGTCGCTCTTGCCAAAACATATTATGTAGCATACTTAATACAAATAAATGCGCGACGCTTGGCGCCGCTGCGGAGGATGCTCATGACTGCCAGCCTGACAACGCAAGTGATCGTAGCCGGCGCCGGGCCGGTCGGCCTCGTTGCCGCCCTGATCCTTGCCAGAGCGGGCGTCGACGTCGTCGTGCTCGAAAAGCGCGCCGCGCTCACCGCCGCCTCCAAGGCCTCGACCTTCCATCCGGCGACGCTGGAGATCCTCGACGAGCTCGACGTACTCCAGCCGATGCTGGCCGAGGGCGAGATCGTCAAGCGCATCCAGTACCGCACGCCGGACGGCCCCTTCGCCGAGTTCATCCTCGCCGACCTCGCCGAGCGCACCCCCTGGCCCTTCCGGCTGCATCTGGAGCAGGCGCGCCTGACGCCGCTGCTGCTGGCGCAGATCGAGGCGCTTCCCAATGCCCGCATGCTGTTCGGCACCGGCTTCGAGGCGGTTGCGCAGGACGAGAATGGCGTCACCGTCACCGCAGACCGCGACGGGCAGAAGCTGACTATCGCGGCCGACTATTTGCTCGGCACCGACGGCGCCCGCAGCGCCGTGCGCGAGGCGCTCGGCATCGCCTTCGACGGCATGGTCTATCCGCACAAGGTCCTGCGCGTGATGACCTCGGACGATCTCGATCTGGTGCTGCCGGGGATCGCGCCGATCACTTATCTGCACAACGGCGGCAAATCCCTGAGCTTCCTCAAGATGCCGGATTGCTGGCGCATCATCATCCGCGTGCCGGGCGACGTGCCGGACGAGACAGCGCTCCAGGACGGCTGGTTCGCCGACCGCATCCGCGAGGTCATGCCGAGCTGGACCACGCCGCCGACGGTGCTGGGGCGCGACGTCTACGGCGCCAGCCGCCGTGTCGCCTCGCACTACCATGTCGGCCGCGCCTTCCTCGCTGGCGACGGCGCCCATGTCACCAACACCCGCGGCGGCATGAACATGAATTGCGGCATCCACGATGCGAAGGCGCTCGCCGAGGCGATGATCCGCGCCTTGCGTGAGCACCGGCCGGAGCTCGTCGTCGCAGCTGCAGCCGAGCGCAAGCGCGTCGCCGAAGAGATGCTGATCCCGCGCACCGACCGCAACGTCGCCGGCGGCGAGGACTGGCTGCAGAAGGTGCGCGATCTCGCCGCCTCGCGCAGCAGCGCCATCGACTATCTCGCCGCCGCCGCAATGCTCGACATGCTCGAGCGCCCTGCCCGTGCCGCCTGAGGGACATCATGGATCTCGCCGAACTCGCTACGCAGCCCGCTCTGGGCGTGCTCGTCCCGCCGGCCAACCCGACTGTCGAGCCGGAGATGAACCGGCTGATCTCCGCCGGCGCCCGGCTCTACGCCACGCGCCTGCCGGTGATGCCGGATACGACGCTGGAGCAGCGCAATCGCGCTTACATCGCCTCTTACCAGCCGGCCCTGAAAACCTTCGGCAGCCTGAAGCTCGATGCCGCGACGGTCGCGCTGACCGGACCGAGCTACCGGCTCGGCGCTGGCGCCGACGATGCTCTGGCCGCATGCCTCTCTGAGGCGGCGGGCTTTCCCGTCGAGACCGCGAGCGGCGCGATCCGCCATGCGCTGAAGGCGATCGGCGCGAAGCGCATTTGCCTGTTCTCGCCCTATCCGGCCTGGCTGACCGAGGAGGCCGCCGGCTACTGGACCGGCGCCGGCTTCAGCGTCGCGCAGGTGGTCAAGGTCTCCGAGACCTTCCGCGCCTATGAGCTGACGACGGAGGAGGTCGAGGAGGCCCTGCGCCAGGTCGAGACCGCCGGCATCGACGCCATCGTCATGAGCGGCACCGGCATGATCACCTTGCCGGCCATGCTGGGGCGCGCTGAGGGCTCGGCCCCGCCGCTGCTCTCGTCCAATCTCTGCTGCGCCTGGTGGATGATGAAGCAGGCCGGCGTGAAGCCCGGCGCGCGGTTCACGCGGGCCTGCTCCAGATTGAGCGCGACACTGGGCTGAGCGAGACCCGGCTCAGAATTTGTTCGGACATTCCCTGAGCCCTCATCCTGAGGAGCCGCGCAGCGGCGTCTCGAAGGATGCTTCAGGAGGCTTTGGAACCATCTGGACCATCCTTCGAGACTCAATCTTCGATCGCTCCTCAGGATGAGGGCTGAGTGTCCGATAGAACGCTCAGCGCCCGGGCCGGTGGGCGACGCATTTGATCTCGACCAGCAGCCCGGGATGGGCAAGCTCGGAAACGCCGATCCGCGTCCAGGCATAGCCCTCGCGCGGGACGAGCCGGTTCTTGACCTCGCGGAACACGTCCATATGGCGCGCCATCCCGACATGGTAGCTGGTGACATCGACCATGTCGGCGAAGCTGCAGCCGGCGGCCTCCAGCACGATCCGGACATTCTCCCAGGCGGCGGCGAACTGCTCGGCGGGGTCGTCGATCACCCGGAGATCGGGCGTGCGGCCGACCTGGCCCACGACATAGACGATCTCGCCGACGCGCACGGCCGGCGCATAGCCGGCTCGCGCGACGATGGCGCGCATCGACTCCGGGACGATGATCTCGCGATCGGCCATGGCTTCCTTCCTCTGCAGCGATCGACAGAAGCTCTAGTCATCCCGGGCGACCGAAGGGAGACCCGGGATCCATGCCTGAACCTCTTTCGGAAAGGCTCAGGAATGGATCCCGGATCTCCGCTACGCTGCGTCCGGGATGACTCGCAATATTCGAGGAAGCCTCAGCCCTGTACGCCGGTCGGCAGGTCGTCGCGGACGGCAAGGCCGCCGAGATAGTCCTTCACCTCGGCCGAGGGGATCACGTCGGCATATTTGCAGTTGAGGTCGAACAGGTTGATCGCATGGCTCGCCTGGAAACGGTCGAACGCCGTCTCCTCCGGGATCACCACCTTGAAATTATAGGAATAGGCGTCAACCGCCGTCGCCCGCAGGCAGCCCGAGGTGGTGCAGCCGGTCAGGATCAGCGTATCGACGTCGAAGAAGTTGAGATGGCTCATGAAGATGGTGCCGAAGAAGCAGGACGGCTTGCGCTTGCCGATGCGGATGTCCTGCGGGCGCGGCGCCAGCGGCGCGACGGTCTGCGTCGCGTGCGTGCCTTCCGTCGAGGTCTTCTCGGCGCCGCGATGGTTCTTGCCGACCTGCACGCCGGAATCGATCATGTCCGGCCGGCGGGCGCTCTCGGTATAGAAGACCGGGATGTTCTTCTCGCGGGCCAGCTCCAGCAGCGGCACGATGTGCTCGACCGCCGCCCAGGCCTCGGGGCCGCAATGGGTGCGGTACTGCTTCAGGCCCTCCAGGATGTCCTCCGGCTTGTCGCCGCAGAAATTGTACTGGACGTCGATGATGAACAGGGCCGGACGCTTGCCGAAGCCGCCGCGCTTGCCATAGCCGGCCTGCGCATAGACCTGCTTGTCGCGTTCGGTCAGGAAATCGTCCCAGATTCGCTTGGTCATCGTCTTCAGCCTTCAGTCTCAGAAGCGGTGCAGATAGCGGCCGGCCGGTGTCGCGCGGGCCTGGGCATCGACGGCGCCGTCGCTGGCGATGGTGCGGCCGCGCAGGATGGTGCGCACGGGCGCGCCCTTGAAGCGCATGCCCTCATAGGGCGAGTAGTCGGAGAAGGATTCCTGCGTCGCCGGATCGATGACGATCTCCTTGTCCGGGTCGACGACGACGAGGTCGGCATCCATGCCGACGGCAATGCCGCCCTTGTTCGGGATCGAATAGAGCCTGGCGACATTGGCACTCGTCGCGGCGGCGATCTGCTCGATCGGCAGGCCGCGCCTGTGCACGCCCTCATGGATCAGGACCGGCAGCAGCGTGCCGATGCCGGGGAAGCCGGCGCTCGCCTTCCAGATGTCCGGCCCTTTGGTCTCGCGCTTGCGCGGCACATGGTCGGAGCCGATGGTCGAGATCGTGCCGTCGCGCACGCCCTCCCACAGCGCCTCGACATCGGCCTCTGACCGCAGCGGCGGATTGACCTTGCCGAGGAAGCCGATCGGCGACTGGCTGGTCAGCGCGAGATAGTGGCTGCAGGTCTCGACATGGATCGGCGCGCGGCCGGGCCGCTTCGCCCGGCGCACGATCTCCAGGCTCTCGGCGCTCGACATGTGCACGATATTGACGGGGCACTGCGCCTTCTCGCCGAAATAGATCACGCGGAAGACGTTCTCGGCTTCGAGGAAGCCGGGGCTCTGCTCGTCCCAGACGGCTAAGTCGTTGCGGCCGGCTTCCTTCAGCGGCTCGCGGAAGACCGGGATGACCTCGACATTCTCGCAATGGACGCCGACGACGCCGCCCTTGATGCGCGCGCCCTGCAGCAGCGCCCGGTAGAGCAGCCCGTCATCGATCTCGGTGAAGCCCTTCGCGGCGCCCGAGGCGCCCTTGTACATCAGGTAGACCTTGATCGAGGTCACGCCGAAGCGCTCGGCGCATTCCGGCAGCGTCTCGATATGCAGCTTGCTGGTGACGCCGAAATGGAAGCCGAAGTCGATCAGCGACTGGCTCTCGCCGCGCTCCTTCCACGGCCCGGTCGACTGGCGCAGGTCGTTGGAGCGGTGGAAGGTCATCATCCCGGTGACGCCGCCGAGGGCGGCCGAGCGCGACTCCGTCTCGAAATCGGTCTCGTTCGAGCCGAAGCCGATATGGGTGTGCGGATCGATCAGCCCCGGCATCACCCATTTGCCGCGGCAGTCGATCACCTCTTTGGCGCTCACCTGCTCGCCCGGCGCCAGCAATGCGGCGATGCGCCCGTCCTTGACCGCGACCGAGCCGGTGCGGACCCCGACACCCGGGAAGACGATCTCGCCCCCCGCCAGCAAGAGATCGAAACTCATGGATGCTCCGTCGTGACCAGGGCCGGCGCAGACCGCCGGGTGAAGAAGGCGAGGACCTCGGCCATGATGCCGCCGGCCCGCAGGCAGGCGCGCTCGCTCTGGGTCGAGACATCGGCCGCGACCGAGAAGCGGATCGGCCCCGCCGCGCCCGTGGCGGTGACCGCCGCTATGGCCGTGCCGTCGATCGCGGCGACAAGCCCGTCGATGTCGATGGTCTCGCTGCCGTCGAGCCCGAGCTGGCGCCAGCCTTCGCCGTTGGCGAAACGCAGCGGCACCACACCCATGCCGATCAGGTTCGAGCGGTGGATGCGCTCATAGCTCTCGGCGATGACGGCGCGCACGCCGAGCAGCGCCGAGCCCTTGGCCGCCCAGTCGCGGCTGGAGCCCATGCCGTAGTCTTTGCCGCCGAGCACGATCAATGGCACGCCACGCTCTGCATAGGCGCTTGCCGCCTCGTGGACGGAGACGACCTCGCCCTCCGGCTGGAGCTGCGTCCAGCCGCCCTCGCGGCCGGGCACCATCTGGTTCCTGATGCGCAGATTGGCGAAGGTGGCGCGCGCCATCACCTCGTGATTGCAGCGCCGGCCGACATAGGTGTTGAACGCCTTCGGCTCGATGCCGAGCCCGATCAGATAGCGCCCAGCCGGACTGTCGACGGGAATCTCGCCGCTCGGCGAGATGTGGTCGGTGGTCAGCGAGTCGCCATAGGCGCCGAGCACACGCGCGCCATTCAGGGCATTCGGCACGCCCTCGCGCGCCCGCTCGCGGGCAAGCTCCAGGAAAGGCGGCTCGACCAGATAGCTCGATTGCGGGTTCCAGCCAAAGCGCAGGCCGATGGGTGCGGCAAGCTCATTCCAGAGCAGGTCGGAAGGCGTGTCGCCATAGACTTCGCGGAACAGGCGCGCATCGCCGGCACGGGCGGCGAGCGTGGCGATCTCCGCTTCGTCTGGCCAGAGATCGGCGAGGCGCACCGGCTTGTCCGCATCCGCGCCGTTGAGCGGCTCGCTTTCGAGATCGATGTCGATGCGTCCGGCCAGTGCGAAGGCGACGACCAACGGCGGCGACATGATGTAGTTGGCCCGAACCTGCCGGTGGATGCGGCCCTCGAAATTGCGGTTGCCCGAGAGCGCGGCGGCAGCGACCAGCCCGCCCGCATCGATCGCCTGCGCCATCACCGGCAGCAGCGGGCCGGACTTGCCGCCGCAGGTGGTGCAGCCATAGCCGACGACGCCGAAGCCGAGCTGCTCCAGCGGCGCCAGCAGGCCGAGCTCGTCGAGATAGCGCGTCACCACGCGCGAGCCCGGCGCCAGCGAGGTCTTGACCCAATCCGGCACCTTCAGCCCGGCCGCGACCGCATTGCGCGCCAGCAGCCCGGCGGCGATCATCACCGCCGGATTGGAGGTGTTGGTGCAGGCGGTGATCGCCGTAATCGCCAGCGCGCCGTGCCGCAATTCGGCCCGGCCAGCAGGCGTCGAGACCGGAACGGCCGCAACAGGATCGGCGGCAAAACCGCCGTCCGCAAGCGGCTGCGGCAGCCGGCCTACAAAATCCTTCGCGACGGCGGCAAGGTCGAGCCGATCCTGCGGACGGCGCGGCCCCGCGACGCTGCGACCGACCTTGGCAAGGTCGATCTCGACGACGCGGGAATAATCCGGATCGGGCAGGCCGGGCTCGCGGAACATGGCGTTGGCACGGGCATAGGCCTCGACGAAGGCGGCCTGCTCCGGCGAGCGCGTGCGAGAGAGATAAGCGATGGTCTGCGCGTCGATCGGGAAGAAACCGGCGGTTGCGCCGTATTCCGGAGCCATATTGGCGAGCGTCGCCCTGGACGGCACCGACAAAGTCGCCGCACCCGGCCCGAAATACTCGATCACGGTCGCGACGACGCGCTCGCGACGCAGCCGCTCGGTAACGGTGAGGACGAGGTCGGTGGTGGTCGCGCCGGCAGGCAGCGCCCCGATGAGCCTTACGCCAACGAATTCCGGCACCGGGAAGACATAAGGCTGCCCGAGCATCGCCGCCTGCGCCTCGATGCCGCCGACGCCCCAGCCGAGCACGCCGATGCCGTTGATCATCGGCGTATGGGAATCGCCGCCGATGACGAAGTCCGGGCAGGCGATCTCGCCGAGCGGCGTCGCGACCCGCGTGACCACGGGAGCAATGTGCTCCAGATTGACCTGATGGATGATGCCGGTGCCCGGCGGATAGACACGGACGGAGCGAAACGCCTGCTGCGCCCATTTCAGGAAACTGTAGCGCTCGCCATTGCGCTCGAATTCGCGCGCCATGTTGCGCGCCATCGCATCGGGCGTGGCCGAGACGTCGACCTGCAGCGAGTGGTCGACGATGACGTCCACGGGAATGCGCGGCTCGACGCTGGCCGGATCGCAGCCAGCCTCGGCAACCGCATCGCGCAGCGAGGCAAGGTCGAGCAGCACCGGCAGGCCGCTGGAATCCGGCAGGATGACCCGGCCGACGGTCAGCGGCACGCCGACGCCATGGCTCCCGCGCCAATGCAGCATCGCCGCGACCGCATCCTCGCCGATATTGGGATCGCAAAGCCGGCCGCGTTCGAGATTCTCGACGAAGACACGGCAGGCATAGGGCAGCGTGGCGAGAGCGACGCCGGCACGCTCGACCGTGCGGGCGACCGAGACATAAGCTCCCGCCGCGGCATCGATCTTCAGGCTGTCATCGGGCGTCATGACGCCGGCCATTCCGCGGCTCGTATCGTTCAACACCCCGGGAAAATGCGAGGAAGATCTACTAATGTCAACACTTTCAGAAAAGTATTTTTCTACAGACATTTCAATTCCCGACCAGCCGGCAGCTAAATCGACGCCGTGGTGCTTACTGCATCGGCGGCGCGAGGCTCCATCAGCCGGGGGCGAGCAAACATCCTTCAAAACTGTTGACACATTTTCAACCCGCTTCTAACGTTCGCTTATGGAACTGCAGGCAGCGGAAACCGGCGAACGACGCCCCGAGACGCTCGGCGAAGAGGTCTTCGGCCGCATTCTCGAGCTTATCTACAGCACCGAGCTCGCGCCCGGCATGGTCGTCAACGAATCCGTGCTGGCGACGCGCTTCGGCGTCAGCCGCGGGCCGGTGCGCGAAGCGATCCGCCGCCTGCAGGGCATCCAGCTCGTCTCGCGCGAACCGTTCCTGCGGGCGCGCGTCGTCTCGCTGTCCGCCCAGGCGATCCTCGAGCTCTTCCAGATGCGCGAGGCGCTCGAAGGCTATGCCTGCCGCCTCGCCGCCCAGCGGATGGGCGAGGCCGAGATCGACGCGCTGATCGCCGATCTCGAAGCCGCGCATTCTGGCCAGCAGCCGCCCGAGACGACACGCTTCGACTTCCATGAGCGGGTCGTGCGCGCCAGCGGCAACAACCGCATCATCGACAGCCTCTGCGGCGATCTCTACCACCTGCTGCGGATCTACCGGCGCATCTCCGGCGCCGTGCCGGAGCGCAAGGAGCTCGCCTTCACCGAGCACTGGCAGATCCTGCGCGCCATCAAGATGCGCGACGGCGCCCTCGCCGAATCCCTGATGCGCTCGCATGTCGAGCGCGCAGGCCGCCATGTGCTGGCCCAAGTTCCCGAACCCCCATCCCCTGCCGCCACCGATGCGGAGAAACGAGCATCATGATCGCCAGACGCGAGATTTCGGCTCCGGCCGCCTTCCGGGCCCTGCTCAACTCCGGCGAGTTCCTGGTCTCGCCCGGCGTCTATGACGGCTACAGCGCCCGCCTGGTCGAAGCCGCCGGCTTCAAGAGCGCCTGCACCAGCGGCGCCGCCATCGCCAATGCGATCCTCGGCGTCGAGGATCTCGGTATGATGGGGCTGAACGAAAACGTTAATCACTGCCGCCAGCTCGCCCGCTCGATCGCGATCCCGCTGACCTGCGACGCCGACAACGGCTACGGCAACCCGATGAACGTGCATTACACCGTGCAGATGTTCGAGGAGGCCGGCGTCGCCGGCGTCAACCTGGAGGACCAGGTCAGCCCGAAGCGCTGCGGCCACATGCCCGGCAAGGAAGTCGTCTCAAGGGAGGAGATGGTCAAGAAGATCGAGGCCGCCTGCCTCGCCCGCCGCGACGACGATTTCGTCATCATCGCCCGCACCGACGCCCTTGCCGTCGAGGGGATCGACGCGACGCTGGAGCGCATCCGCGCCTATGTCGCCGCCGGCGCCGACGCGATCTTCCCCGACGCCGTCAAGACCGAGGACCAGATCGCCCGCGTCGTCGAGGCGGCCGGCGGCAAGCCGGTTTCGATCAATATGGGCTTCGGCATCCGCCCGCGCCCGACCACGCCGCTGATCCCGCTGCCGCGCCTGAAAGAACTCGGCGTGCGCCGCATCAGCCTGCCGCGCATGCTGCCGGCGGCCGCGATCAAGGCGATGCAGGAAGCGCTCTTCGTGATGCGCGGCGTGATGGAGACCGGCATTCCGGCGGATCGATCCGATCTCCTGGTCGGCATCGACGAGATCTGGAACCTTATGGGCTTCCCCGCCATGCAGGCGCTGGAAAAGCAGCTCCTCACCACCGACCATTACGAGACCAAGTACAAGGCGACGGCGAAAGCCCACTGAGGCGGAGCGGACCATGACGTCCGTCGAGCCCGACCTCGCGGTCGACGTCCTGGTGATCGGCGCAGGCGGCTGCGGTCTCGTGGCGGCGCTCGCCGCGCATGAGGCAGGAGCCGACGTCGCGGTCGTCGAAAAACTGCCGCGCCTCGCCGGCAACACCATGCTGTCGAGCGGCTCGATCCCAGCCGCCGGCACCCGCTTCCAGGCCGCGGCGGGGATCGCCGACGATCCCGCCCGCTTCGCCGCAGATCTGCGCCGAACCGCCGGCCCCCACGAGGCCGAGGCGCTAGTCGACCGCCTCGCCGACATCTCGGCGCCAATGGTCGAATGGCTCGCCGATGCCGTCGGCCTGCCGATCGAATTGATAGGCGCCTATCGCCATGTCGGGCACAGCGTCAATCGCCTGCACGCCGTGCCCTCGCGCCGCGGTGCTGACCTGATGCAAGGGCTCTGGCAAGCGGCCGAGGAGCGCGGCATCCCGGTGGCGCTGGCGACCCCCGCGACCGCACTGGTCGTCGAAGACGGCATCGTCCGCGGCGCGCGCGTCCAGACGCAAGGCAGCGAGGAGAGCCTGATCGCGGCGAAAGCCGTGATCCTCGCCTGCAATGGGTTCGGCCATGACCGGGAACTCATAGCCCGCCACGCCCCCGACATCGCCGGGGCCGAGTATTTCGGCGCGCTCGGCAGCGATGGCGAGGCCGTGCGCTGGGGCGAGGCGCTCGGCGCGCGCCTTGCCAATATGGGCGCCTATCAGGCTCATTCCGCCATCGCCCAGCCGCATGGCGAGCTCGTCACATGGACCGTCGTCGAGAAGGGGGGCGTCATCGTCGACGAGACCGGCCGGCGCTTCGCCGACGAGATGCTCGGCTATTCCGCCTTCGCCGCGCCGGCGCTGGCGCGTGGCGGCCGCCTGTTCGCGATCTATGACAGCCGCATCCGCGAGGCGACCGCCACCGGCCAGCCTGATTTCGGCGTGCTCGTCGCTCATGGCGGCACGCCCGATTTCACTGATGCCGGCGCGCTCGCCGCCGCCTGCCGGCTGCCGGCGGATGCGCTCGGCGAGACACTGGCGCAGGCGGCCAGCGCAGCTGATGGCGACGGGCCGGATCCCCTCGGCCGCAAGGCGTGGGGGCTGGGGCCGCTGCAAGCGCCGTTCGTGGCGACGCGGATCGCGCCGGCGCTGTTCCACACCCAGGGCGGCCTGCTCGTCGACGAGGAGGCGCGGGTGTTGCGCGCGAATGGCGGCATCGTGCCGGGCCTCTATGCCGGTGGCGGCGCCGCAGCCGGCATCAGCGGGCGAGCGGGCGGTGCGGGCTACGCCTCCGGCAACGGCCTGCTTGCAGCGCTCGGTCTCGGCTTCATCGCCGGGCGGGCGGCGGCCGGCCTGGCGCGAACGGCCTAGAGGGGAGGCGCGCAGCCGATGGATCTCAGGGCGCTGCGCTATTTCCGGACCGTCGCCGAATGCGGCAGCTTCAGCCGCGCTTCGGAGATGCTGCGCATCTCTCAGCCCGCCGTCAGCCGCACCATCCGCGAGCTCGAAGCCGAGCTCGGCAAGGAGCTGCTCGAACGCGGCCGCGACGGCGCGCGGCTGACCGAGGCCGGCCGCATCCTGTTCGAGCATTCCGCCCAGCTGCTGCGCCAGGTCGAGCAGGCCGCCAGCGACGTCCGCCGCGGCGCTACTGTCCTGACCGGCCGCCTCACCATCGGCATGCCGCCGGGCGTCGGCCACCTGCTGGCGCCGCCTCTGCTCGACCGCTTCAGCGCCGCGCACGAGCAGGTCGAGATCAAGATCGTCGGCGGCTTCTCGAGCCAGCTTCACGACCTGCTCGCCCGCCGCCAGCTCGATCTCGCCTTCGCCCATGATCCGCTGCCGCAACGCGGCCTCAAGGTCACGCCTTTGCTGCGCGAGGAGGTCTTCGTCGTCGGACTCCCCGGCAGCCTCGGCGAGGGCGCCTGCGGCTTGCCATCGGCCGAGATCGTCAAGCTGCCGCTGATCCTGCCGAGCCGGCCCAACGCCTCGCGCCGGCTCCTCGACGCCTGGGCCGCGCGCGAGGGCTTATGGATCGACGCCCGCTACGAGGTCGACGACCACGTCATCACCAGCGGGCTGGTCAAACGCGGGCTCGGCGTCAGTCTGATGACCCGCGCCACCCTTGCCGCCGGCATGCTCGCCGGGGAGATCGACATCCGCCCGATCGCGCCGCGCGCCTATTGGCCCCTCGCGCTGGTCGAGCTCGATTTGCCTTCACCCTCCGGCATCGCTGCGGAATTCGCCCGGATCGCCCGCGAGATCGTACGCGAGATGACCGAGCATGGGCGCTGGCCGGGTGCGATCGGCCCGGAATGACCTGGCGTCAGCCCGGCGCGACCAGCGAAGCCCCGCCACAGACATAGAGCGTCTGGCCGGTGATTGCCCCGGCCTCCGGCGCCAGCAGGCACTGCACGAGATAGGCGACCTCGTCGGGCGCGATCAGCCGGCCGATCGGCAGCGAGACGGCAGGCGCCTCGCCGCGGCCGGGATCGCGCAGCATCGGCGTGTCGGTCGCCGCCGGCGCCACGACATTGACGGTGATGCCGCGCGGCGCGAGTTCGAGCGCGAGACTCCGGGCAAGGCCATGCAGCGCCGCCTTGGTCGCGGCATAGGCGCCGCGCCCGGGCCGACCGAGCGCACCACGGCTCGACAGCAGTACGATGCGCCCGCGAGCATCGGGCAAGGCCGGCGCGAGATCGCGCAGAATGGTGATCGCCGCTCCGACATGCAGTCGCCAGAGCGTCTCGACATCCTCGTCGCGGATCTCGGCAATGCGCCCTGTCCGCATCACCCCGGCGCAGTGGACAAAGGCATCGGGCCGCACCGCCAGGATCTCCGGCAGGGTGCTGGCCAGCGCAGCGGCATCCAGCAGGTCGAGCGGGATCGTGCGCAGACCGGCAGCTTCGGCCTCAGGCTGCGCCGCCTGGCGGTCGATGCCCGTGACGCGCCAGCCTGCTGCGAGCAGGCGGTGCACCAGCGCAAGGCCGATCCCGGACGAACTGCCGGTGATCAGGGCATGACGGGACGGGGCCACCTCAGCCATCGACCGGCTCCAGCTCCGGCTGCATCACCCCGGCATCGATCACCAGTCGCTCGCGCAATAGCGGGACGACCTTCTCGGCGAAACCCGCGAGCCCCTCCGCCATCGGGTGGAAGCGCAGCATCAGGCAGTCGATGCCGATGCGCGAATAGGTTTCGATCCGCTGCGCCAGCAGGTCCGGCGTGCCGACGAGGCCGGCGCCGAGGCCGCGCGCTGCCACGGCGGCGATGCGGCTGCGCTTGCCGTAATCCAGCATCTCCTCCGCCTGAGCGTGAGCGTCGTCCAGCGTGTCGGCGCAGATCACATGCGCGCTGAGCCCGATCCCGAGCTCTCGGCCATGCCGAGCGGCGAGCGCCTTCATCTCGGCGATCTCCTGCGTCATCGCCGTCAGATTGTCGTGGTAGAGCCGGTAGTCGGGCACGTAGTCGGCGAACCAGACATCGCAGCTCTCCGCCACCAGCGCTTTGCCCTCCGGCGAGCGGCTGGCGGCATAGATCGGCGGCGAACGGCGTGCCTTCAGGGGCAGGCTCGCCTTGTCGACCGTATAGTAGCGGCCGCTGAAGGAGAACGCCTCCTGCGTCCAGAGCCCGCGCAGCACCCGGACGAACTCGCCCAGCCGCGCCGCGCGATCGGCGCTGCTTTCCAGCCAGCCGCCATTGCCAAACAGGTTGAGCTCGTCCGGCCACCAGCCATTGACCAGGTTGATCGCGAAGCGCCCGCCGCTGATCCGGTCGAGCGAGGCGCCCATCTTGGCCACCGCCTGCGGGGTGACGATGCCCGGATGGGCGGCGACCATCAGCTCCATCCGCCGCGTGCGCTGCGACAGCGCAGAGGCCATCACCCAGGATTCGAGATCCGGCCCGAGCCAGCGCTCGGCGATCAGCGAGATCGAGAACCCCGCTTCTTCCGCCTGCTGCAGGATGCGTGCGGCGAATTCGAAGGAGGTGTCGGCCGCGCCTCCCGCACCGGCCGTGCCCAGCTCGGCGATCGCACGCTCCATCTCGGCTTCGGCACGGATGGTGTGGGGCAAGGGCGCCCAGATTCCCAGTCTCATGGTGTGGTCCCGGTTGAGGCGAAGCTTGCGGCGCGTTGCACGGACGCGAGCCCGACCAGCGCCGCCGCTTGCGATTGGGCGAAGGCAAGCACCTGCTCGCCGACGCGGCCGAGATCGGCGGCGACCGCAGGGTCGCTGCAAGCTCCGCCTGCGAACAGGCCGGGCACGGTGCGGATCGTTGCGCCGTATGGCGTCGGCCAGCCGCGCAGGGCGTGCGCGATCGTCCGCAGCGTCGCCAGCGTCTGGCCCGCCGCCTGCCAGCCGGCAGCGCAGGCGATCAGCCCGATCGGCACGCCGTCGAGATAGGGCCGCGCCTCGCCCGACAGCTCTTCGGCATAGTCCAGCGCGTTCTTGATCAGGCCGGAGATGGTGCCGTGATAGGCCGGGCTCGCGACGATCAGCCCGTCGCAATGCATCAGCGCCGAGACCAGCGCTGCAGCACCCGCATCGCGGCTCGCGACGCCCGGCTGATAGAGCGGCAGCAGCAGGTCGCGCCCGGCGAAGATGCGAATTTCGGCCGCGTCCCCGATCGCCGCGCAAGCCTGGCGCAAGGCCAGTTCGGTCGAGGATTGCTCACGGGGCGTGCCGCCGATGCCGACGATCAGCGGCTTGACGGCGGGCCTTCTGGCAGGAGGGGACGTGGCCAGCATGGTCTCCGCTCGAACAGGACAGATCGGCATCACGAAACAGAGGCAGCGCGCTGACGTCCAAGGCCGTTTCGTCATCGCCCTATAATCGGATTGCATGCTGCCTCAGCCAAATACTGTTGACACTAGCGCTCCCCTCTCCGTTCCATCTCCAGCAGGATGATCTAAAGACGGCACGGGCCTCGGCAAGTGGTAGGCGCGCGTCAGCTCCAATCCCTGCGTCGATCGCATCCGACCGCTCGGCCGGCTGTGTTTGGAGACATATGCCGAAATATACGCCAGCCTGCCTCTCAAGAAGTGTTGACATTTTCTTGCATACAGCAAAGGCTCAAGCATCGCGCCTGGCGGGGTACCTTGCCCGCCATGCACCGATCAGGCCGGAACGAGGGAAGACGAACGATGAGCGGGATGGACGATGCGGGGATCGGGAGGCGCGCCCTCCTCGGCGGGCTGGCCGCGACGGCGGGGCTCGGCCTGACCAGCCGGGCAGCCTTCGCCTTTCCGACGCAGCCGATCACCTTCGTCGTCCCCTATGCGCCGGGCTCGACCGACCAGTTCGCCCGCGCCTTCGGCAGCGAGATGGAGAAGATCCTCGGCAAGACCATGCTGGTCGAGACCCGCCCCGGCGCAGGCGGCACGATCGGCGCGAACTACGTCGCCAAATCGGCCAAGCCCGACGGCCATACCTTGCTGTTCTCGACCTCGGCGCCGCTCTCGGTCGCGCCGCACCAGAACCAGCTGCCCTATGCGGTCTCGGACCTGCGGCCGGTCGCTCGCGTCGGGCTCGGCCCCAATGTCATGGGTGCCCGCATCGGCGCGCCCTTCAACGACGTGAAGAGCCTCGTCGCCTACGCCAAGGCCAATCCGGAGAAGGTCACCTTCGGCAGCGCCGGCGCCGGCGGCGGCACGCATCTCTCCGGCGAGGCTTTCGCACTGGCCGCCGACATCAAGCTGACCCATGTGCCCTTCCCCGGTGCGACGCCCGCGGTGGCGGCGACCGTCGGCGGCACCATCGACCTCGCATTGGGCTTTGCCCAGTCGATCGTGCCGCAGGCCAAGGGCGGACGCATGGTCGCGATCGCCCAGTTCGGCAAGACGCGCGCCAAGATCCTGCCGGATGTGCCGACCTTCGCCGAATCCGGCGTCGACCTCGCCCTCTCGCCGCTGGTCGGCATCTGGGCGCCGAAGGCGACACCCGACGCCGTGGTGCAGCAGCTCGCAACCGCGATCGAGAAGGCCGCCACCGGCCCGGCCGTCGTCGCCTTCGCGCAGAGCACGATGACCGAGGTCGAGTTCGCCGGCCCCGATGTCTTCGGCCGCGAGATCGCCGAGGAAAGCGCGATGATGAAGCCGCTTCTCATCAAGCTCGGCCTCGCCAAGTGACCGGAAAGACGAGCAGCCTGGCCGAGGCACTGCGGCCGCGCCTCGGCGCGGTCGTCGGCATCATCTGCGGCCTGATCGGCACCTTTGCCTCGCTGCAGTTGCCGCTCGGCACGAGCCGGCTGCTCGGCCCCGGCGCGGTGCCGCTGCTGCTCTCCCTGGCGATGACCGGATTGAGCCTCGCCTTGTTCGTCAAGCCGGGCCCGGATGAGGCCGACGCCGATGAGGAGGATGGCGGCCTGCATGGCGCAGCCATGGTCACACTCGTCGTGCTGATGATCGGCGCCTTTGCGCTGCTGCTGACCTGGCTCGGCTTCATCACCGCCGGCACCGCGCTGATGTACGGCCTCTACGCCATCGGCGAGGAGAAGCTGGTCTCGGCGAAAGCCCTCGTGCGGGCCGTGCTGACCGCCCTCGCCGCCTATCTGCTCTTCGTCGTCGCGCTCTCGGTCAACATGCCGGCCGGCTCGCTCTGGGGTTACTGATGGAAGGCTTGCTCGGAGGGTTCATCGTCGCCCTGAAGCCGATGAACCTGGTCTTCTGCTTCGGCGGCGCGCTGATCGGCACGCTGATCGGCGTCCTGCCCGGGCTTGGGCCGACGGCGGCGATCGCGATGCTGCTGCCGCTGACCATCGGGCTCGACCCGGTCTCGGCGATCATCATGATCGCCGGCATCTATTATGGCGCCAGCTATGGCGGCTCGACCACCGCCATCCTCGTCAAGATTCCCGGCGAGGCCCAGAGCGTCGTCACCTGCCTCGACGGCTACAAGATGGCGCAGCAGGGCCGCGCCGGCAGCGCCATCGCCATCGCCGCGATCGGCTCCTTCGTCGCCGGCACGGTCGGCGCGCTCGCCATCGGCCTGATCAGCATGCCGCTGGTCGAGTTCGCCATCCGCTTCGGGCCGGCCGAGAACCTGTCGCTGCTGCTGCTCGGCTTCATTGTCATCCTGGTCCTGGCCAAGGGCAATGTCGTCAAATCACTGATCATGATCGTCGCCGGCCTGCTGCTCGCCATGGTCGGGCAGGACGTCATCACCGGCCAGCCGCGCTTCACCTTCGGCATCCCCGAGCTGACCGATGGTTTCGGCGTCGTCGTGGTCGCCATGGGCATCTTCGGCCTCGGCGAGGTCCTCGAGAACGTCGAGAAGTTCCGCACCCGCTCCATGCAGGCCGTGCCCGTCGGCAGCCTGATGCCGACCAAGGAAGACTGGAAGCGCTCGGCCATGCCGATCGCCCGCGGCTCGGTGCTCGGCTTCCTGATCGGCCTGCTGCCCGGCGGCGGGGCGACGCTCGCCTCCTTCATCTCCTATGGCGTCGAGAAGAAGTTCACCAAGCATCCCGAGGAGTTCGGCAACGGCGCCGTCGAGGGCGTCGCCGGGCCGGAAGCCGCCAATAATGCCGGGGCGGCCGGTTCCTTCATCCCGCTGCTGGCGCTCGGCCTGCCGGGCAATCCCGTCACCGCCCTGCTGCTCGGAGCCCTGATCGTCCACAATGTCACGCCCGGCCCGCTGATGATCCAGGAGCGGCCGGAGATCTTCTGGGGCGTGGTCGCCTCGATGTATGTCGGCAACGTCATGCTGGTGGCGCTCAACCTGCCGCTGATCGGGATCTGGGTGCAGCTGCTGAAGGTGCCCTATCGCGCGCTCTACGCCGCGCTGATCCTGTTCATGATCATCGGGGCCTATTCGCTCAACAACAATCCGGTCGAGGTCCTGCTCCTGCTGCTGTTCGGCGTGCTCGGCTACGGCCTGCGCAAGCTGCGCTTCGATACGGCGCCGCTGATCCTCGCCTTCGTGCTCGGCGGGCCGATCGAGTTCAACCTGCGCCAGACCATGATGCTGGCGCGCGATCCGCTCGACTATCTGATGGGCCGGCCGATCGCCCTGACCATCCTGGGCTTCGGCCTGCTGCTGATCGTGCTGCCGATGTTCTCGAAGGTCCGCCAGAAGCTGATGGTGGCGCGGGCGGTCAATGAGCTCTGAGGCGGTCCTCTCCCCTGCTCTGGCGGCCGAGCGCCATGACGGGCCGAGAGCCCTGGCGCTCCGCTATCTCGCGGCGATGGAGCGGCGCGATCTCGACGCCGCCCGCGGCTTCGTCAGCGAGGATGCCGAATTCGTCTTCCCCGGCGGTGCGAGGCGCAGCGATCTTGCCGCCATCGTCAAGGGCTCGTCCGGCCGCTATCGCAGCATCGCCAAGCACATCGAGCGCTGCGATCTCTGCGAGGGCGGGGACGGCACCGTGGTCGTCTACGTCCTCGGCAGCCTCTACGGCCAGTGGCCCGATGGCAGCGCCTTCTCCGGCATCCGCTTCGTCGACCGCTGCGAGATCGCCGGCGGCCTGATCCGGCGTCAGGAGGTCTGGAACGACAGCGGCGAGGCGCGGTTGGCGGCGGCTGGAGCGCCTTCGTCGGCACCTGGTCCGGCAACGACCTCGTCAATCCGGCGGTGAGTATCAGCCTGCGCGGCGACGGCAAGGCGGCGGGCGGCTGGCTGACCTCGCCCGAGATCGAGCGGCTGCGCGACGCCTGGTTCGAGGCACCCGACCTCGCCGAGCGCCAGCGCATCTGCCGGGCGATCCAGGACCAGGCCTGGCAGGACGTGCCCTTCATCCCCCTCGGCCAGTGGAAGACCCAGAGCGCCTGGCGTACCAGCATCACCGACCTGGCCGCGTGGTATCCCCCTCTTCTGGGGCGCGCGGCCGAGCTGAAGGGCAGAGGCAGTCCGCCCCACCCGTCCCGTCACAGGGCGACGATGCCGGCGGTGAACGTCTCGACGACGCCGGCAAGATCGCGCGTCGAGCGATCGACATGGCCCGCGGCCTCGGAGACTTGGGCGCCCTGGCTCAAGGTCTGCGCCGTCCGGGAGGCGACCTCCTCGATGGTCAGCGCGGCGCGTTCGGCCGCCGCAACCCCTTGCGTCACCGCCTCGACGATCGAGGCCACGCCGTTCGCCTGCAGATCGGCTGCGACGATGATGCCGTTGCTGACGGTCACGATCGCGTTCGCCGAGAGGGAATCCTCCGCGGCAGATCGCACGACCTTGATCCGGTTGCAGATCTCCTCCGTCGCCGCCTCCGTCCGTGAAGCCAGAAGCTTCACTTCCCGCGCGACCACGACGAAGCCCTTGCCTTCCGGCCCCGCACGCGCTGCCTCGATCGTGGCGTTGAGGGCGAGCAGGTTGGTCTGCCTGGCGATGTCGCTGATCAGGTCTGCGATCCTTTCGATGTCGCGGACGGCAGAGCCGAGCTGCTCCTTGACGGCTATCGAGGACGCGACCTCGGCCGCGGCGGCCTGAACGAGGGCAGTGGTCTCGCGCGCGGCGTCGAGGACCATGGCGATGCTCTCGGACAGCCTGAGGGATTCGGCTTCGACCAGCCGCATGCCCCCCTTCGTCTCCGCGACGGTCGCGAGCAGCTCTTCCAATCCCAGGCGGGAGGTCGTCGAGATCTCCGACAGTTCGGTGGCCGCGCCGTTCATCTGGTCGACGGCCTGGGACATCTGCTGCAAGGGCCGGCTGACGGTCTCCTTGAAGTCGCCGGGCAGGTGCTGCATCTGCGTGCGCCGCTGCGCCTCATGGCTCGCGCGCTCCTGCGCCTCCTCGCCAAGGGAGGTGACCACGGCGGAAGCCTGGACATGCTCGATGAAGAGGAGCGCCATGGTCCGCAACGCCAGCACCAGCGCCACGCCGTACATCGCTTGCTGCACCAGATTGGGGACGGCGTGATCGAGCGGCATGAAGCCGAGCTGGACGATGCGTCCGATCATCAGCATCGCGAGGAACAGCGCCCCGGCCGAGGGAATGATCGCCATGATGAAGACGCCGGCGCAGGCCAGCCCGGCCAGCATGGTCGCGATGATCACCTCCATCTCCGGCGCGACGCTCGGATGGACGACGATCGGCAGCACCGCCCACGGCATCGCGACGATCGCAGTGTCCAGGATAATCCGGGCGACGAACCGCTGCGACGGCGCATCGGTCCTGCGTCGCTCCCGGACCCGCCTGATCCGCGCGATGCCCGCCCAGGCGGTGACGGTCACCCAGGAGGCCCAGGCCAGCGGGAAAAGCCGCCAGCCGTAATAGAGCGCGACGACGGCGATGGTGACCGCAGACAGCATGGCCGAAACGAGGATCGGCGGTAGGGTCTGGAGATAGCGGGCGGCTTGCGCCCGGCGCAGCGCGCCGGCGGTGGGGCCCGTCAGATGCGGGAGACGGAGCGATCGGGTGACCCAGGCGTCGTAGCGCAGGAGCAGGCGGACGTGCCAGCTCATCTCATGGCGAACAATGGTCTGCTCCATCACGCGCACTCTGAAACGGGGGCGCAGGACCGAAGAGCGCAACCTGCGTCCTGGGCCAGCCCGATGCTTTGACAAGAAGACCGACCACCAGCAGCGGGCAGGCAAGGCCGCCTGACCGAGGATGCAGGGTCGATGCCCGTTCCGGCGTCCGCATGAGCCAAGGTCAGGCGCCGGCGCGCCTGACGGACGATGCGGCTGGCGCGAGATGAGGGGCACTCCCCGGCAACTCGCCGACGACGCGCCGTGGCAGGTCCGCCCCCGCCTCGCCATCCGTCCGATAAGCCGCGACCATCTCGCGCAAGGTCTGCGTCGCGCGTTCAAGCGCCTGCGAGGCGCTCGCGCTCTGCACCGCCATCGACGCGTTCTGCTGTGTGATGTCGTCCATATGCGCCACCACCTTGGCGACCTCGTCGATGCCGTTGGCCTGTTCGCGCGCAGCCTCGGAGATATCGGCCAACACCTCGGCGACCAGCTTTGACGCATCGACGATGTCCGACAACGCGGCGCCGGTGTCCTTCACCAGCTTGACGCCGCTCGATACCTCCAGGGTCGAGTTCGAGATCAGCTTCTTGATGTCGTTCGCCGAATCGCTCGAGCGCTGCGCCAGCGCCCGCACCTCCGAGGCGACGACGGCGAATCCTTTGCCGGCATCGCCCGCCCGCGCCGCCTCGACGGCGGCGTTGAGCGCGAGCAGGTTGGTCTGGAACGCGATGGCATCGATCACGGTGACGATCTCCGCGATGTCGCGCGAGGCCGTCTCGATGCGTTCCATCGCGCTCACCGCCTCGCCGACGATGGCGCCGCCGCGCTGCGCCTCGACCGCCTCGCCTCCGGCCAGCTGGGTCCAGAACCGGCCATAATCCGCCGAGGCCGCAATCTCAGGCTCGACGAAGATCCGGTGATGCTTGCCGACCACCTCTTCGCGCGCGTAACCGACCGTCCGCAGAAATATCTCGTTGGCCTCGATGATCGTGCCGGCAGTGTCGAATTCGATGACCGCCTGCGTGCGACGGATCGCAGCCGCCTCTCCGGCTCCGGTCGGCCCGCGGCCGATCAGCAGGTCAATTGCCATGGTCCGCCCCTTCGACCGCATCGCTGCGTGGAGAGGCGCCGGGCTGTTCGCTGCCATCGGCAGCCTGGGGCTCGCCCGTGGCGGTGAATTGATCGGCAATATCCTTGTAGGCGACAGAGTAATACGTCACCAGTGATTTGAACGACAATTCGAAGATGCGGATAAAGTTCGACAGGATGGCGATCTTGTCGTCGTCATGGATCTGCGCTTTCTCGATGATGTTCTTCATGAATTTGATTTCGGAATTCACCCTTGCGATGGCTTGCGTAAAGGCTTCGACATCCCTACTCTTTTTGAGAAGGACATGACTTTGCAGATCGATGATCGACATCTTCCCTCTCCGATCAAATTCGGCGCTTCAGTGCTGTCTTGCGATTGAGAACTTGCAGTGACTGCCGGTGCGCATGGTGCAGGCGCTCGATCGCGGGTGCGTCCGCATCACACGGGGCCGGCGCGCCCAGAAGATAGCCCTGGGCCTCCCGGCAGCCTTCCTTGCGGATGTAGTCGAGCTGCTCTGACGTCTCGACGCCCTCGACGACGGTTGTGATATCGAGTCGCCGGCCGAGATCGGCGACGAACTTGACCACGGCGGCGCTCTCTGGCTGCGTGGCGATGTGCCTGATGAAGGTGCCGTCGATCTTGACCTTGTCGAACCGGAACATCTGCAGATACGACAGCGAGGAATAGCCGGTCCCGAAATCGTCCAGCGCGATCCGCACCCCTATGTCGCGCAGGCGCCGCAGATCGTCGATGCAGCCCGTTTCCGAACCGAACAGGGCAGTCTCCGTCAGCTCGACCTCCAGCCGGTCAGGCGAAAGGCCGGACCTGACCAGGACCGCGAGGATGGTCGGAACCAGCGTGCCCTTGCCGAGCTGGTTGGCGGAGATGTTGACAGCGACGCGCGCGCCATCAGGCCACCGGGCCGCTTCGCGGGAGGCGCTCTGCAGCACGAACAAGCTCAGCTGCTCGATCAGCCCCCTCTGTTCCGCGATCGGGACGAATTGTGCCGGCGAGATCCAGCCCCTGTCTGGGTGGTGCCAGCGCACCAGCGCTTCACGGGCCGTCACGCGGCCCGTCTCGATGTCGACGATCGGCTGGTAGAAGACGAACAGTCCATCCTTCGTCTCGAGTGCAGAGCGCAGATCGGCCTCCAGCCGCAGGCGCTCCAGCACGCGCAGCTCCATCGCCGAGGAGAAGACGAGGACCTGCCCCTTGCCAGCAGCCTTGGCTGCGTAGAGGGCCATGTCAGCCCGCGTCAGCAGGAGATCGGCGGCATTGCCGTGCACCGGCGCCAGCGCGATGCCGACCGTGGCGCCAAGCTGGATGCTCCGGCCGTCCCGCAGGTCGTAGGGCACGCTCAGGGCCTCGACGATCCGCTGGCCGATCGCGGCGGCGGCGGGCTCCGGGACGTCATGCACGAGGACCGCGAACTCGTCGCCGCCGAGCCGCCCGACGGTCATGCCGGGTCCGTCGCAGATCCCGCGCAGGCGACCCGCGACCTGGCCGAGCAGGATGTCGCCCATGTGGTGGCCATGAGTGTCGTTGACGCTCTTGAAGCCGTCGAGATCGACAAGCAGCAGCCCGGTTCGTGCGTCGGAAGCGACAAGGCTGCTGATCAGGGCGTCATGGAAGGAGATGCGATTGGGGAGTCCCGTCAGCATGTCGTAATGGGCGAGATGGCGAATGCGCTTCTCAGCCTCGACCTCTTTGGTAACGAGGGCCCAGATCACCATCTGCCCGAGATCGCAGCCGTCGGCGCCAAGAATGGCCGATATCTTGAGGTCGAGCACTTCCGGCCCGATCTCGATGCGCGCGGCAGGGCGCCGGATTCGACCAAGGTCCGCCATGGCTGCTGCGGCTGCCTGTAGAGCGCCTCGATGGACGCGCCGACGAGTCCGTCGGCCTTGATCGGCAGCAGATGCTCGATCCTGCGCATCAACGCCCTGGAGGCTTCGTTGGCATAGCCGATCCTTAACGTGCCCGGCTCGACCGTCGTCACCGCAGCCGGCATGTCCTCGATCATGTGCAGGAGCCGCTTTTCCTCCCGCTCCCGCCGCCGGACCTCCATTCGCGCTCTGCTCGGGCTGGCGAGGCCGAAGCCCTGCAACAAGGCGATCATCGGCGAAGCGAAACGCCGGCAAGAATGCGCCCAGGAGTATACCGACGCACGCCCGCGCACGCCGAGGTCCTTCATTACAATGGCAAGATGGAGAAACGCCGTCGGCTTCAACGCAGTCGGAGCATTCGATGCCCCCATCTTCTCCGGCTGCCGAATCCTTGTACGAAATCTCGCAGCGATACTTCGCGCAATCCGCATCCGAGCGCCCGATAGCTATCGCATTGTCCGGGAACTGCTGCGGTCGGCGCGTTTAGGAGCGCCCTCATCCACACTCGCCATCAATCGCATTCGACCTGAATATCGCAGAGCGTTTTGTGTATCCGCGCAGGTCGAAAATACAGCCATAACCAGAATCACTCTCCCAAGATCGACGTCATTACAATCATATCCATCTCCTAATA
Source organism: Methylobacterium sp. (assembly GCA_013823325.1). Classification (GTDB taxonomy): domain Bacteria; phylum Pseudomonadota; class Alphaproteobacteria; order Rhizobiales; family Beijerinckiaceae; genus Allobosea; species Allobosea vestrisii. The sequence continues at coordinate 267 of PNLY01000051.1, read as the reverse complement.
GGACGTAATAATATTTCTTAATCTATATTTCTTTAAGAATATTACGAAATAAAACCGAAATGGATATAGTAAAACAAAAAGCTAGCACACCATGGGACCAAAATATGAGAGAACTAGACAAAACCGCTCGCATGATACAACTCAGGCGAGCAAATCACGCTTCACACGTAAATTCTGCAACATCACCCGGACACCTAACGTAACTGACACAAGGAAAAGCAGACAACCGGGCGAACACCCGAGTATCGCGGCGATATTCCCCTAGCA
>PNLY01000050.1 GCA_013823325.1 Methylobacterium sp. | reverse complement strand
GGTGTTCGGAGCGGAAACGTTAGCCTGAACCCGACCGCACGGAGAGCGCTCGCGGAGCTGGTCAAACCGCCTACACCTCACCCTGCCCTCTCCTTTCAGGAGAGGGTTCCCCGCGGATGTCAGCCCGCGATCCGCCCGAAATCCGCGACGGCGCGCGTCGCCTCGCGCAGCTGGTTCAGCAGCTTGAGGCGGTTGGCACGCAAGGCCGGGTCGGGATCGTTGACCGTGACCTTGTCGAAGAAGGCGTCGACCGCCGGCCGAAGCTCAGCGAGCGCCGACATGGCGCCCTCATAGTCCTCGGCAGCGATGGCAGCCCCGGCCTTCGGCGTCGCCTGCGCCAACGCGACTGCGAGCGCCTTCTCCTCGATCAGCCCGGCATCGGCGATGAGCTGGAGATCGGCCTTGGCCGCGAAGGCGCCCTCACCGTCCTTCTTCTCCTCGGCCTTGAGGATATTGGCGGCGCGCTTGTAGCCGGCGAGCAGACTCTTGCCGTCTTCCGTTTCGAGGAAGCGGCCGAGCGCGGCGACGCGGCGGGTGATGAGCAGGAGGTCGTCATTGGCCGATGCGCCCTCGCCCAGCACCGCATCGACCAAATCATGCCGCGCGCCCTGGTCGCGCAGCATCACCTTCAGGCGGTCGTGGAAGAAGGAAAGGAGGTCCACCGCCTGCTGCATCATCAGATTCGAGATAGCGTCAGCTTCGCTGATCTGCCGATCTCGAAATAGGCGAGCCAATTCTGAGACTGCTGCTCGCACATCAATGGGCGCCGATAAAGCAACTGCCTCGACCGCACCTTTTGCCCGAATAAACTCGGCAAAGAGTTCGTCGCGAGCAGAGCGAGCAAACGGCTTTGCCAGATAGTCGAGTAATGGCAGACGATGTCCGTTCTCGACCACCAGCCGGATCACGCCAAGCGCCGCGCGGCGCAGCGCATAAGGGTCTTTGCTCCCCGTCGGCTTCTCGTCGATCGCCCAGAAGCCGACAAGCGTGTCGAGCTTGTCGGCGAGCGCAACGGCAACCGAGACCGGGTCGGCCGGGACGCGGTCGGACGGGCCGAGCGGCTTGTAGTGCTCCTCGATCGCGGCGGCGACGCTAGCGTTCTCGCCCTGCAGCTCGGCGTATTTCCGCCCCATCAGCCCCTGAAGCTCGGGAAACTCGCCGACCATCTCGGTCGGCAGGTCTGCCTTGGCGAGCCGGGCGGCCCGCTCGGCCAGCGCCGGATCGGCGCCGACGATCGGGGCCAATTCCCTGGCCAGCGCAGCGATGCGCTGGACGCGCTCGCCCTGCGTGCCGAGCTTGGCGTGGAAGACGACGCCGAGCTTGTCGAGCTTGGCCATGCGCTGGTCGAGCGGCTTCGACAGGTCGAGTCCGAGCTTGTCGGCGCTCTCCGTCAACGTATCGAGATCGGGCAGAGGGCCGCGATCGGTCTGCCAGAAATAGGCGGCGTCGGAGAGGCGCGCCCGGACGACGCGGCCATTGCCGGCGGTGATCGCCTGGCCGCCATCGCTGGCCATCAGGTTCGAGACCGGGATGAAGCGGTTGGCGAGCTCGCCCGTCGCGGGATCGCGCAGCACGAAGCATTTCTGGTTGGCGCGGATGGTGGCGCGGATCGCCTCGCCAGGGATTTCGAGGAAGCGCTCCTCGAAATCGCCCATCAGCACGACCGGCCATTCGACCAGGCCGGCGACCTCTTCCAGCAGCCCCTCGTCCTCGACAAGTTCGAGGCCGGCGGCGAAGGCGAGATTCCTGGCGTCGGCCAGGATGATCTCCTTGCGGCGGTCGGCGTCGAGCACGACCTTGGCCCGCTCCAGGCTCGGGACGTAATCGTCGAAGCGCTTCACCGTGATCGGTCCCGGCGAATGGAAGCGATGGCCATAGGTGATGTTGCCGGATTTGATGCCGTCGACCTCGAAGGGCACGACCTCCGGGTCCTCGGTCTCGGCGCCGAAGGTGCAGAGGATCGAGTGCAGCGGGCGGACCCAGCGCAGCGAGCCGGACTCGGCGGAGGCCTTGCCCCAGCGCATCGACTTCGGCCACGGGAAGGCGCGGATGACCGCCGGCACGATCTCGGCGATGGCCGCGACCGTCTCCTGGCCGGGCTTCTCGATCACGGCGACGTAGGAATCACCCTTCTTGGGATCACTGACGATCGTCGCCTGGTCGAGCGAGGTCAGCCCGGCAGCCTTGAGGAAGCCCTGCACGGCGGCCTCGGGCGCGCCGACGCGCGGCCCCTTGCGCTCCTCGCGGACGTCGCGGCCGCGCACCGGCAGGCCGGCGATGGTGAGGGCGAGGCGGCGCGGCGTCGCGAAGGCCTTGGCGCCCTCATAGGTCAGGCCGCGCTCGACCAGCGCATCGGTGACGAGCTTCTTCAAATCCTCCGCCGCCTTGCGCTGCATGCGCGCGGGGATTTCCTCGGAGAAGAGTTCGAGCAGGAGATCAGGCATCAGTTCGCTCCCCCGCCGGCGGTCTTCAGCCAGGCGGCGCCGCAGGCCTTGGCAAGCTCGCGCACGCGCAGGATGTAGCTCTGGCGCTCGGTGACCGAGATCACACCGCGCGCATCGAGCAGGTTGAAGACATGGCTCGCCTTGATGCACTGGTCATAGGCCGGCAGGGCAAGCTTGTGCTGGGCGGAATTGGCGCCCTCCTCCGCCTCGCCGGCGGCGAGCAGCGCCTTGCACTCGACCTCGGCGTCGCTGAAGTGCCGGAACAGCGTCTCGGTGTTGGCGTATTCGAAATTGTGCCGCGAGAACTCCTGCTCGGCCTGCAGGAAGACGTCGCCATAGGAGATGCGGTCCTCGCCTTCGAGGCCGTTGAAGTTGAGGTCGTAGACGTTTTCGACGCCCTGGACATACATGGCGAGGCGTTCGAGCCCATAGGTCAGCTCGCCCGCGACCGGGGCGCATTCGACGCCGGCGACCTGCTGGAAATAGGTGAACTGGCTGACTTCCATGCCATCGCACCAGCACTCCCAGCCGAGGCCCCAGGCGCCGAGCGTCGGGCTCTCCCAGTCGTCCTCGACGAAGCGGACATCGTGCAGGGCCAGGTCGACGCCGATCGCCTCGAGCGAGTCGAGATAAAGCTGCTGCAGGTCCGGCGGCGACGGCTTCAGGATCACCTGGAACTGGTAATAATGCTGCAGCCGGTTCGGGTTCTCGCCATAGCGGCCATCCTTGGGCCGGCGCGAGGGCTGGACATAGGCCGCCTTCCAGGGTTTCGGCCCCAGCGCGCGCAGCGTCGTCGCCGGGTGGAAGGTGCCAGCGCCGACCTCCATGTCGTAGGGCTGGAGGATGACGCAGCCGCGCTCGGCCCAGAAGCGCTGCAAGGTCAGCAGCAGCCCCTGGAAGGAGCGGGTCGGGTTCATGGGGTCGGAGGACGCGGCCAAGGGCATCAGCCTTTTAAACTGTCGAAAAGCGTGCGGCGTGATTAGGGGCTGGCGGCGCTCATGGTCAAGCGCCGGGGCATGAACGGCGCATGAACCCTTTGCCAACCATCGCGTTCATATAGCTCGGTCTATTGTCGCCCCATCGAACGGACCGCGGCACTCGGGGCGAGTGCTTGAGCCGGGCCGACGCGACAAGCAGGAGTACACAATGCTGTCGAACCGTATCGCCGCCGCCCTGTTCGGTGCCGGCGCCCTCCTCTTCACCGGCCTCGCCGTCGCCCCTGCCAATGCCGCGCCGATCGCGGCGGGCAGCGTCCCGGCTACCGCCGGCCAGATCGAGCAGGTCCAGTATTACGGCCGGCCCTATTACGGCCCGCGCCGCTATTACGGCCGCCCGGTCTACCGCCCGCGCTGCTACTTCGTCGATCGGCGGGTCTGGAACGGCTGGCGCTGGGTGATCCGCCCGGTGCGCGTCTGCCGCTGACGCAATAGCGCCTCCAAGGGCCTGGCGGCACGCTCCGTCAGGCCCCGAGGCCTGCCGGGGCCATAATGGCGCCCGATCGCCAAGGCACAGGCCGGCCCGTTCATGAAAAAGGATATGAGATGTTTCGCAAGCTTTTCCTCGGCCTCTCGGCCGCCGCGGCCCTCGGTGTCGCCTCGCTCGGCATGAGCGCCATCACGGCGGCCCCCGCCGACGCGCAGGCGCTGAGCGGCGGCTACGGCTATCCCGGCAGCGGCAGCCGGCATCCGTCGGCGCCGCGCTACAGCAATCCCGGCTGGGGCGGCGGTCCGCATGTCCGTCCGAGGCCGGGCTATGGCCGCCCGCATTATGGTTCGCGCTGCCGCATCGTCGACCAGCGCGTCTGGAACGGTCGGCGCTGGGTGATCCGCTCGACACGCGTCTGCCGCTGACGACAGGCCACTGCGGATGAAGATGCGCTGAACGGCGCGGCCACGCCCCATTCAGCCCCGCGACCGCAAGCTTGGCGCCACGATGACGCCCGATTGCCCCGGCACAGGCCGGGCAAATCAGCGAAGGAGGTAACCATGCTTCGCAAACTCGTTCTTGGACTTTCGGCCGCTGCGGCGCTCGGCGTGGCAGGCCTCGGCATGGGCGCCGTCACCGCGACCCCGGCCGATGCGCAGGCGCTGAGCGGCGGCTACGGCTATCCCGGCAGCGGCAGCCGCCATCCCTTTGCCCCGCGCTACAGCAATCCCGGCTGGGGCGGCGGTGGTTACTATGGCCGTCCCCGCTACGGCTATGGCGGACCGCGCTATGGCTGGGGCGGCGGTTATTACGGCCCGCGCTGCTACAGCCGCCCCGTGCGCTATTGGGACGGCTGGGGCTGGGTGGTGCGCGAGCGCCGCATCTGCCGCTGAGGCGCAGCTTCAGGCGAGCACGGCCTCGCCACGATGGAGCGCTTCGCTGAAAGCGGTGAAGCGCCCATCCGCACCGTTAAGAACCAGAGCCGGCAGCAAAGCTGCCGGCTTTTTGCTGCCGAAGCGGGCCGAGACGATCACCCGTATGGCCGGCCGCTCCGCCTGGCCGTGGACGGGGCGGATCTCGACCGCGCCGAACCCTGTCTCCAGCCCGGCGAGAATCGTGCCCAGCGCCTCGGCGCGGTGGATGATGCTGACGCCGCCGCCCGGCTTCAGAACATGGCGGGCCGCCTTCAGCCAGTCGCCGAGCGATTGCCCCGCCACATGCGCCGCGCGGCGATTGGCGACCGGCGAGGCGCGCACCTCACCCGCTTCGAAAAAGGGCGGATTCATCGCGACCCAGGCCATGGATGCAGCCGCGATCCCCTCGCGGGCGAGATCGCCATTGCGCTCGCCGATCGCCCCGACCACGGCACGCACCCGTCCCTCCAGGCCATTGAGCCCGGCATTGCGCGCTGCGAGCGCCGCGAGCTCCGGATCGCGCTCGACCAGGATGACCTCCAACGCCGGCTGGCGCAGCGCGACGGCGAGCCCGATCGTGCCGACGCCGGCGCCGAAATCGGCGAGCGGCCCCTCGCTCAACTCCGGTATCGCCGCGGCAAGCAAGATCGCATCCGATCCCGCCCGATGGCCCTTCACCGGTTGCAGTAGGCGCAGGCGGCCGCCAAGCAGGCGGTCTTCGCCGATCTCGCCGAGAGCAGGAAACGACTCGGCCGTGGACGCTTCCGTCATGGCGAAGGGGCGGGACGCAACTCATCCCCGTAGCCCGCCTCGATCAGCGATGCGCGAGCGCGCCTGCTGTCCTGCTCGCGCACCAGCAGGCGGCGCGGAAAGGCGCCGATCATGCCTTCGAGCGAGCTGACGTGCTGGTCGGCGATCAGGCAACCGAGATCGGCCGAGGCCAGCAGCGCCTCGATGGCACCGAGCAGGACGAGATCATTGGAGCGGACGAGTTCGTGCATGCGCTCATGGAGCCCGCCGGGCCGGCCCTGTGCAACAGGAAAGATCGCCAGCGGGGACGAGCGGGCTCGCAGTGCAGCGTCAAACTGCTGCGTCGCGAAAGGATTGCCGGGGCTGGCCACGCATGCGACCTTTGTGGCAAGGGCATAGCGCGCGGATGCGCGGGAATGAGGCCGGAGTTTGCGCGTGGGCGTCGTCGTAGCTTTCGAAGACAAGGACACCAGCCAGGGCGGCATCGAGCCGCTGGTCGGGCTGACGCGCGCCGACATGGAACGCGTCAACGCGATGATCCTGTCCCGCACCGGCTCCGAGGTCACGATGATCCCGGAGGTCGCGAACCACCTGATCTCCTCCGGCGGTAAGCGCCTGCGGCCGATGCTGACGCTGGCGACGGCAGCGCTCTGCGGCTATCGCGGCGAGGGCCATGTCAAGCTCGCAGCGAGCGTCGAGTTCATGCACACGGCGACGCTCCTGCACGACGATGTCGTCGACGAGAGCGACATGCGCCGCGGCAAGGCCGCCGCTCGCATGCTCTGGGGCAACGAGGCGAGCGTGCTGGTCGGCGATTTCCTGCTCGGCCAGGCCTTCAAGATGATGGTCGAGGTCGGCTCGCTGCGCGCGCTCGACATCCTCTCGACCGCGGCAGCCGTCATCGCCGAAGGCGAGGTGATGCAGCTCGCCGCCGCCAAGAACACGGAGACGACCGAGGACGAGTACCTCGCCGTGATCCGCGGCAAGACCGCCGAGCTCTTCGCCGCCGCCTGCGAGGTCGGGCCGGTGATCGCCGGCTCGTCCAAGGGCGAAGCCGCCGCCTGCCGCAGCTACGGGCTCAATCTCGGCATCGCCTTCCAGCTCGTCGACGACGCGCTCGACTATGGCGGCTCCGCGGGCCAGCTCGGCAAGAATGTCGGCGACGATTTCCGCGAGGGCAAGATCACGCTGCCGGTGGTGCTCTCCTTCCGCCGCGGCAACGAGGAGGAGCGCGCCTTCTGGCGTCGCACCCTGCAGGAGGGCGAGGTGCGCGACGGCGACCTCGCGGAAGCGCAGGCCCTGATGCGCAAGCATGGCGCCTTGGCCGACACGATCGAGCGCGCCCGCCATTACGCCAAGATGGCGAAGGACGCGCTCGGCCTGTTCCCGTCATCGCCGATGAAGCAGGCGCTAAACGACGCCGTCGATTTCTGCGTGGCGCGGGCGCACTGAACAGCGTCAGCGCTGCTCAGCCGCGATCCTCAAGCCCAGCGCCAGCAGGAGCCCGCCGGTCACGGCTTCTATGACGCGCCTCACCTGCGAGCGTCGCAGCACGTCGCCGGCCTTGGCGACGACCAGCGCATAGGCGGAAAGCCAGAACAGGGTCATCGCCGCGAAGACCAGCCCGAGCAGGAACAGCGTGGTGAAGCTGCCGCTGGTGGCTGCGAACTGCGGCAGTAGGCTTGCAAAGAAGACCGCGATCTTGGGATTGCCGAGATTGCTGACCAGCCCCTGCCGATAGGCGGTCGCAGGAGCTAGCCGGCGCGGAGGCAACAGCTCGGGCGCCGCAGACGAGGCTTGCCCTTGCCGGCGGAAGGCCTCGCGCAGCGCCATGACGCAGAGCCAGATCAGATAGGCGGCGCCGACGTATTGAATGGCGCGGAAGACCGGCTCGCTCGCCACCAGCAGCGCCACGAGTCCGAGGCTGGTCGCCAACGCCCAGATCGACAGGCCCGTAGCGACGCCGAACGCAGTCAGCAAGCCGCCGGCACGTCCACCGAGCAAGGTGTTGCGGATGGTCAGCGCCGTATCCGGCCCCGGCGTGCAGATCACCAGCGCCGCGACGCCGACATAGGCGAAGAAGGAGGCCAACGTCATGATGCGCCCTCCGGCGAGTTGCGGCACCTATCTCAGCACAGTCGGCTTCGCCCACCAATGCGGCCAGCCATGCGTCAGAAGCTTGCCGGCCGCGGCGCTGGCGCGGCAATCGTCGAACAGCGCAAAGCAGGTCGCACCAGAACCGGACATGCGTGCCAGCCGGCAGCCCGGCTGCGCAGACAACGCCGACAGCACATCGCCTATCATCGGCGCGACGGTACGAGCCGGCGCTTCGAGATCGTTGCCGCTGGCGGCCAGTGCAGCAATCAAAGACGCCGAGGTCTCCGGAGAAGGCGCTTCTGCGCCGAATGCTTCTGCACCACCAGCATGCCCCTGCCCCGCCTGGAGCCCAAGCGCACGGAACACCGGCGCGGTCTCGACCGCGACACCGGGATTGACCAGCAGCGCGAACAGGCGCGGCAGGCGCAAGGGCGGGCCGAGCTGTTCGCCGATGCCGCGCATCACGCGAGCGCGCGCCTCCAGGCAGACCGGGACATCGGCGCCGATCCGGCCAGCGGCGGCGAGCAATGCCGGGTGCGAGAGCGGCAGCCCGTTGAGCCGCGCCAGCAGGCGCAAGGCCGCAGCAGCATCGGCCGAGCCGCCGCCGATGCCCGAGGCGATCGGCAGGCGCTTGACGAGATGGAACCGGCCGGAGCGCAGCCCGGCGATCTCCTCGCGCAGGATGCGCTCGGCCTTTAGGACGAGATTGTCCGGGCCGGTCGAGAGGCCGGCGGCAAAGGGACCGGAGATCTGCAGCTCACCGGCTTCCCCCGGCGTCAGGCTGAGCTCGTCGCCGACGCCGGCGAAGGCGACGAAGCTGTCGATCTCATGATAGCCATCGGCGCGGCGGCCGATCACACGCAAGGAGAGATTGACCTTGGCCGGGGCGCGCGTCGCCAATCTGGCGGGCAAGGATCAGCCGCCATCCTTCTTCGGCTCGGCCGCACTGGCCGAGGGCGCCGGGTCTTCCAGGCCCTTGTCGATCTTGCGCTGGATCCGGGTCAGGTCCTCGGGCTCCGGCCCGAGATCGCGGGCGTAATTCCACTGATAGCGCGCTTCGAGATAGCGCCCGGTCTTCCAGTAGACGTCGCCGAGATGGTCGTTGATCACCGGGTCGGACGGGCGCAGCTCCATCGCCTTCTCGAGCTCCGTCACCGCCTCGTCATAGCGGCCGAGGCGGTAATGCGCCCAGCCGAGCGAGTCGATGATGTAGCCGTCACGCGGGCGCAGCTCGACGGCGCGGCGCAGCATGCCGAGCGCCTCTTCGAGCTTGAGGTTCTGGTCGACCAGCGAATAGCCGAGATAGTTGAGCACCAGAGCGCGCTCGCGGCCGAGCGCCTCGGGCATCAGCTCGAGAGCCTTGCGCAGGTCGGCCTCGGCCTGCGGCCATTTCTTGATGCGCTCATAGGCGATGCCGCGCGAATAGAACAGGTCCCAGTTGGCGCGGCTGGGCGTGCCGAGCTTGGCGACCGCCTTGTCATAGGTCGCGGCTGCCTCTTCGAAGCGCTTGCGCGAGCGATAGATGTTGCCGAGCGCCGAGGTGGCATCGATGTCGTCGGGCCGAGCCGCGATGATGCCCTCAAGATGCTTGACCGCTTCCTCGGTCTTGCCGAGCTGTTCGAGGCCGAGCCCGATCTGGATGTCGGCGACCGGGCGCAGCGGCGAGTTCTCCGGCATGCGGCGATAGACCTGGACGGCGTCCTCGGTCTGCTTGGCGCGCTCCAGGATGTCGGCCAGTGTCAGCACGGCGAGGTCGTGGCCGGGGTCGAGATAGACGGCGAAGCGCAGATAGAGCAGCGCGGTCGCCTCGTCGCCCTGAAGAATGCCGGCGCTGGCGAGGCCGTAGAGCACTTCGGCGGCGCCCTGCTGGGTGTTGCCGACGATGCGCTGCAGCGGTTCCTTGCTGCCGATCTTGGCGATGGCGTCACGCACCACCGGATGGTTCGGGCGGACGTTGCGCTCGAAATCGTTCAGCGTCGCCAGCGCCGCTTCGCTGTCGCCGGTGCGCGCCTGCTGGCGGGCCCAGAGATCGACCAGGCGCAGATTGGTCTTCTCGGCGTCATAGGCCGCCTTGAGCCGGCGGTTCGCCTCGTTGCGGCGCCCAGCGATGTCGAGGATCAGCCCGGCATGGAAATCGCGGAAACGGTCGAAGGTCGATTCGCCCTTGAGGCGCTCCAGCGTATCGATGGCGCGATTGGTCTCGCCGGAGCCGGAATAGGCCCAGGCAGCGAGCAGGGTCGCGGTAATGTCGGCGGAACGGCCGCGGCCGCCGCGCTGCAACTGGGTGCGCGCCGCGGCATAGTTCTTCTGCTTGAGCGCGCGCACGCCAAGCGCGAGCTGGGCGAGGCCGTTGGTGGCATCGCGCTGGATCAGCTTCTCTGCGGCGCGGAAGGTCTCGTTCATCGCGCCGTCGGCGAGGAAGGCGACGAAGCCGCGCTCGAGCAGCTCGCTGTTCTGCGGATCGTTCCGGATCGCCTCGCGCAGATAGATCGAGGCGGCGCCGAGATCGCGGGCGGAACCTGCCACCACGGCCGCGAGATAATTGCCTTCGAGGCTTTCGGCCGGCTCGAATTTCTCGACCGGACGCGCCTGCGCGAGAGCCGGCATGCCGACATGCAAACCCGCGACAAACGCCAGCACAAGAGCGGCGCTACGGCCGTTGATCTGAAACGTCACGTTCGACATTCTCCCTCGGTCCGCCCCGGCGCCGGGGACTGGTCCGTGGACGGGACCGTGACCTGAACGATTAGGCGGTCAACATGGCCGTTTCCGGGCCTTCCGACAAGAGCGGCGACCCGCTCTGCGTCATCGCTGTCACGCTGACGTGAAAAAGACACAGCCGCCCGGGCCAGGCGGTCGGCTTGATGGATTCGGTCAATTTTTCAGGCGTAGTCTTGGCTTTGCCGCGCATTCGCGGCGATTCGTCAAAGGTGCTCCCAGATGAAGAAGGTCTCGCTCGCGCTCGCGGCCGTTCTCACGCTCGCCGGCATTGCCGGCGGCTGCGCCACCAAGGAACCCGAGAAGCCGGCTCCGATCGTCCGCAAGGGCTGATTCGTCGCCTTTTCAGGGCTGAACAATGAAAAAGGCCGCGCGGTCCACGCCGCGCGGCCTTTCACATTTCAAGCGCCCGCCCCGACCGGCGGCCCGCGATCACATGTTCGAGTAGTTCGGCCCGCCCGCGCCTTCCGGAACCGTCCAGGTGATGTTCTGGGAGGGGTCCTTGATGTCGCAGGTCTTGCAGTGCACGCAGTTCTGCGCGTTGATCACGAAACGTGGCAGAGACTGCTTCTCCGGATCGGCATAGACCACCTCGTAAACACCGGCGGGACAATAGAGCCGCGCCGGCTCGCCATAGATCGGCAGGTTCTGCAGTACCGGCACGTTCGGATCGGTCAGCTTCAGATGCGCCGGCTGATCCTCCTCGTGATTGGTCGCCGAGAGGAAGACGGAAGAGAGCTTGTCGAAGGAGATCTTGCCGTCAGGCTTGGGATAGACGATCGGCTTGACCATGCCGATCGGCTTCAGTGTGGCATGGTCGGGCTTGCCGTGCTTCAGCGTGCCGAAGGGCGACCAGCCGAAGAGCTGGTTCAGCCACATGTCGATGCCGCCGAGCATGACGCCGCCGACCGTGCCGAGTTTCGACCAGAGCGGCTTGACGTTGCGCACCGGCTTCAGGTCCCGCCCGATCTCGGAGGCGCGCCAGCTCTCCTCGATGCCGTCGACCATGTCATGCGAGCGGCCCGCCGCCAGCGCCGGCACGAGATGTTCGGCCGCCAGCATGCCCGACAGGATAGCGTTGTGGCTGCCCTTGATGCGCGGCACGTTGACGAAGCCGGCGGCGCAGCCGATGAGCGCCCCACCCGGGAAGGTCAGTTTCGGCACCGACTGCCAGCCTCCTTCGGTAATGGCGCGCGAGCCATAGGAGAGGCGCTTAGCACCCTCGAAGACGTCGCGGATCATCGGGTGGGTCTTGAAGCGCTGGAACTCGTCGAAGGGCGAGAGCGTCGGGTTGGAATAGTTCAGGTGGACGACGAAGCCGACCGAGACCAGGTTGTCGTCGAAATGGTAGAGGAAGGAGCCGCCGCCGGTCGACATGTCGAGCGGCCAGCCGAAGGAGTGCTGCACCAGCCCCTTCCTGAACTTCTCCGGCTTAACCTGCCAGATCTCCTTGAGGCCGATGCCGTATTTCTGCGGCTCGCGCCCCTCGTCCAAGGCAAAGCGCTTGATCGCGATCTTGGAGAGCGAGCCACGCGCGCCCTCACCGAGCAAGGTATAGCGTCCGCGCAGCTCCATGCCGCGGGTGAAGCGGTCGGAGACCGTGCCGTCCTTGGCGATGCCCATGTCGCCAGTGGCGATGCCGGCGACAGAACCGTCCTCGTTGTAAAGCAGCTCGGCAGCGGCGAAGCCCGGATAGATCTCGACGCCGAGAGCCTCGGCGCGCGCCGCGAGATAACGGGCGACAAGGCCGAGCGAGCCGACGAAGTTGCCGTGATTGTTCATCAGCTTCGGCATGGCGAAGTTCGGCAGGCGCACCCCGCCGGCCGGGCCGAGGAAATAGAAGACGTCCTCGGTCACCTGCGTATGCAGCGGGCGAGCCTCGTCCTCGCGCCAGTCCGGCAGCAACTTGTCGAGGCCGATCGGGTCGATGACCGCGCCGGAAAGGATGTGCGCGCCGACCTCGGAGCCCTTCTCGACCACGACGACAGAGATGGCTTCGTCAAGCTGCTTCAGCCGGATCGCGGCGGCGAGCCCGGCCGGACCGGCGCCGACGATGACGACGTCATAGTCCATGCTCTCGCGCGGCGTGCTCTGCGCTTCCTTCAGATCCATGCTGCCCTCCACCCCGCGCCGGCTATGTCTCGTTGGATAGTTTATATATGAACTATCTTGATCAACCCGCCAAGCGCTGCCGCCGGGCTGATTGGAATTCCTCTATCCGGGGCTCCCGTTCATTTTGCAACAGCGAAGGGGCTCGCTTCGTTCCGAACGCCGCTCTATTCTCCCGCCCATGTCGCTCGACGCCGTCTCCGCAGCCGAATTGATCGCCTGGTACGCCGAAATGGGCGTGACCGAGGCGCTCGACGAGACGCCGCACGACCATTTCGCAGCTGCACCCGAGCCGGCGCGACAGCCTGTCGCACGCCCTCAAGTCGCTGCGCAGCAGGCGCGACGCCCGGTGGCCGTGGCGGCGGCCACTCCGCCGGACGAGGCCGCGCTGTCGGCGCGGGCGCTGGCGCGCGAGGCGACGACGCTGGACGCGCTCAAGACGGCGCTCGCCAGCTTCGAAGGCTGCCCGCTCAAGGCGACCGCCAAGAACCTCGTCTTCGCCGATGGCAACCCGGCCGCGAAGGTGATGTTCGTCGGCGAGGCGCCCGGCGCCGACGAGGACCGGATCGGCCTGCCCTTCGTCGGCCGCTCCGGCCAATTGCTCGATCGGATGCTGGCCGCGATCGGGCTCAACCGGCAGGAGCATGTCTACATCGCCAATCTCCTGCCCTGGCGTCCGCCCGGCAACCGCACGCCGACACCGCAGGAGGTCGCGATCTGCCTGCCCTTCATCCAGCGCCAGATCGAGCTGGTCGATCCGGACATCCTGGTCTGCATCGGCGGTCCCTCGGCGCAGGGGCTGCTGGGAGTCTCTGGCATCCTCGCCTCGCGCGGCCGCTGGATGGAATATGACACCGGCAGGCGGATGATCCGGGCGATCGCGACGCTGCATCCGGCCTATCTCCTGCGTCAGCCCTTGCAGAAGCGCCTAGCCTGGCGCGACCTGCGCGTGCTCAAGGCGGCACTCGACGCGCTTTGACGCAGCGGCGCGATGCCACTGCGGCACCGGCACATCCTGCGCGGCACCCACACCTTGATTAATCCGAGTGCAAAGTAGACCCTGCAACCGCAGGGTCATTCGGCCATGGCGATCCGTGGTCGGCACGCCGGAGCGATGCGATGGAAATCGACGCCTTTCTGCTGTCACGCATCCAGTTCGCCTTCACCGTATCGTTCCATATCGTCTTCCCGGCCTTCACGATCGGGCTCTCGGCCTATATCGCGACGCTGCTGGGCCTGTGGCTCAGGACCGGCGACCAGAAATTCCATCTGCTCGCCCGGTTCTGGACCAAGATCTTCGCGGTGTCCTTCGCCATGGGCGTGGTCTCCGGCATCGTGCTGTCCTATCAGTTCGGCACCAACTGGAGCCGGTTCTCCGTCGCAGTCGGCAACGTCATCGGCCCGCTGATCGGCTATGAGGTGCTGACCGCCTTCTTCCTCGAGGCCTCCTTCCTCGGCGTGATGCTGTTCGGCTGGAAGCGGGTGCCGCCCTGGCTGCATTTCCTCTCGGCCGTCATCGTGGCCGGTGGCACCGCCCTCTCCGGTTTCTGGATCCTGTCCGCCAACAGCTGGATGCAGTATCCGGCCGGGCACGAGGTGCGCGATGGCATCGCCTATCCGGTCGACTGGCTGAAGATCGTCTTCAACCCGACCTTCCCGTTGCGCTTCGCCCATATGATGACGGCGGCCTATCTCACCACCGCCTTCGTCGTGCTGGCGACCGGGGCGCGCCATCTGCTCGCCGGGCACCGCACCGAGTCAGCACGGACGATGGTACGCATGGCGATCCTGATGATCGCGCTGACCGCGCCGTTGCAGGCCGTGATCGGCGACTTCCACGGCAAGCAGACCGCGATCTACCAGCCGGCCAAGCTTGCCGCGATCGAGGCTCATTGGGATTCCTCCAAGCCTGGCGCACTCGTCCTCTTCGCCTGGCCGGACGAGAAGGCCGAACTCAACCGTTTCGAGGTCGCGATACCCGGCGTCGCCAGCCTGCTGACCCATGGCAGCATGGACGCGCTGTTCCCGAGCCTCAGGGATTTCAAGGTCGAGGACCGGCCGCCCGTGCTCATCCCCTTCTTCGCCTTCCGCGCCATGGTCGGCATCGGCGTGCTGATGATCGTCTTCGGCTGGGTCGGCGCCTGGCTGTGGAAGCGCGGCACCGTGTTCGAGGCGCGCCGCTGGCTCTGGCTCGCGCAGTACAGCTGGCCGGCCGGCTTCATCGCCATTCTCTCCGGCTGGTTCGTCACCGAGGTCGGGCGCCAGCCCTGGCTCGCCACCGGCATCCTGCGCTCGAAGGATGCGGTCTCGCCGATCACCACCGCGCAGGTCGCGATCTCGCTGGCACTGTTCGTCTTCGTCTACTGCGTCGTCTTCGCGGCCGGCATCGCGCTGATCAACCGCCTGATCGACAAAGGGCCGGACGAGATCAGCCATGAGGACCCACCCGAGCAGCCTTCGAAGCGGCCGCTCAAGGCGGCGCAGGCGCCGGCCTCGGCGATCTTCGGCGACGGCCATCCCGGCGACGACAAGATCCAGCCGGCGAACTGAGGGAGCCCTGCGATGGAATGGTATCTCCCCGTGATCTGGGCCGGGCTGATCGGCACCGCCGTGATGCTCTATGTCGTCCTGGACGGTTTCGACCTCGGCATCGCCATCCTGTTCCCGACGACCAGGGACGAAAGCGAGCGCGACCAGATGATGAACTCGGTCGCGCCGTTCTGGGACGGCAACGAGACCTGGCTGGTGCTCGGCGGCGGCGGCCTCTGGGTCGCTTTCCCCTATGCCTATGCCATCATCATGCCGGCCTTCTACATCCCGGTGATCCTGATGTTGCTGGCGCTGATCTTCCGCGGCGTCGCCTTCGAGTTCCGCTGGGTGGCGAAGCCCCGTCACAAGGTCTGGGACTTCGCCTTCTGGGCGGGCTCGACGGTGGCCGCCTTCGCGCAAGGGCTGATCCTCGGCGGATTGCTGCAGGGTGTGAAGGTGGTCGACAAGCAGTTCGCCGGCGGCCCATTCGACTGGCTGACCCCCTTCACCCTGATGTGCGGCGCCGGCGTCGTCATCGGCTATGCCACGCTCGGCGCAACCTGGCTGATCTACAAGACCGAAGGGCCTGTCGCCGAGCGGGCGCGCCGTCAGGCCAAGACGCTGCTGCTGGGCCTGCTCGCCTTCGCCCTAGTGGTCTCGCTGTGGACGCCCTACGCGCATCCGCGCATCGCCGAGCGCTGGTTGACCCCGTCGAACCTTGTGCTGCTCTGGCCCTTCCCGGTGCTGACCGCCTTCTGCGGCTACATGGCCTGGAAGCGGCTGCATGGCGCGCATGAGTTCACGCCCTTCGCCTTCACCATTGCGATCTTCCTGCTCTGTTTCCTGGGTCTCGCGATCTCGAACTATCCCTATCTGGTCCCGCCGGGCCTGACGATCTGGGACACCGCGGCGGCGCCGGCCTCGCATGTCTTCGTGCTGATTGGCGTGACCTTCCTTCTGCCGATGATCCTATTCTACACGGCCTTCGTGTACTGGACCTTCCGAGGCAAGGTGAAAGCCGATGCCGGCTATCACTGAGCCTCAATACGACGGGGCTTGAGTTCCGGCGCCGGCTCGCGGAGATTGGCGGCGCTGCAACAAGGGTTCGCGCATGCGTTGGGAAGATTACCGCCAGTCCGAGAATCTCGAGGACCGGCGCGGCGGTGGCGGCGAATTCGCCGGACTTCCGGGCGGTCGCGGCGGCATCGGCATCGGCACCATGGTCGTGCTCGGCCTCCTCGGCTGGGCGCTCGGCATCGATCCGCGCCTGCTGATCGGCGGCGCCGAGCTGATCGGCGGCATCGGCGGCCGCAGCGCGCCGACGCAGGAACAGCGCAAATCGGCCGGCCCGCCGCAGGACGAGATGGGCCGCTTCGTCTCGGCCGTGCTGGCGCAGAACGAGGACATCTGGAGCAAGGTGCTGCCGCAGCAGGCCAACCGCAAATACGTGCCGCCGAAGCTGGTGCTGTTCAGCGGCGTCGACCGCTCCGGCTGCGGCACGGCGCAGGCGGCAATGGGGCCGTTCTACTGCCCTAACGACCAGCGGGTCTATCTCGACCTCTCCTTCTTTCAGGAGATGCAGCGCAAGCTCGGCGGCGGCGGCGACTTCGCCTATGCCTATGTCGTCGGCCACGAGGTTGGCCATCACATCCAGAATCTGCTCGGCATCCTGCCCAAGGTGAACGAACTGCGCCAACGGATTTCCGAGCGCGAATCGAACGCACTCTCGGTGCGCGTCGAATTGCAGGCCGACTGCTTCGCCGGTGTCTGGGCCTACAACATCCAGGCAATGGACAGGATCGAGCCCGGCGACATCGACGAAGCGCTGCGCTCGGCCTCGGCGATCGGCGACGACAAGCTGCAGCAGCAGGGCCGCGGCGTCGTCGTGCCGGATTCCTTCACGCACGGCTCGTCGGCGCAGCGCACGCGGTGGTTCAACACCGGCTTCAAGTCCGGCAACATGCAGAGCTGCGACACCTTCCGGACCAACCAGCTCTGAGTCTCAGAGTGCGGCGCGCTCGCGGCGCACGCTGAGCCGGCGCGGCGCACGCGCCAGCCGGCCGGACAGGATTTGTGTCTTCGGCGCCAGCAGCCCCGCCCTGACGCCACGCGATCGCAGCGAGACTGCGCCCCATTCACGCAAGGCCGCAGCCATGCCGCGCAGCGGCATCAGTGCCGGCCGCGCCGCAGCCGTCAGCAGGTGCCGCTCGATGCTGGGCGTCCAGGCTGGTTCTGGCAGGTCGCCGGCCTCGAGCAGGATCACCCAGTCACCGCGCGCCTGCGCAGCGCCCGACGACCAGGCCTCGCCGTTCTGGGCCCGGACATAGCTGGCGCCGGTCTCGTCGGCGAGACGCGCGATGGCGGCATCATCACCATCGTCGATCACCACGGCATGGCCGATCACACCCCTGGCGACCGCCGGAATCAGCACAGACAAGGTCGCGGCGAGCGCCTCGGCGTCACGATTGGCCCGGATGACGGCGGTGATCATGCGCGACGAGCTTATGACGCACTGCAACATGTCGCAATCCTGTCACTTGCTTTTTGTTCTCTATATGTTCACATTCCTTGGTCTCGGAACCACCGATTCCGCCGGGAGACGAAGTTATGCTGCAGGCCAGGCCCTCAGCCAGGACGCAACCGCTCAAGCGCCGCGATGCCGAGCCCGGCTCGGTGTCGGCGCCGGTACGGGTCGCCCCGGTCGACCCGCTAGCCCATATCGGCAGCCAGATCGACCCGGAGCGGCGGCGCGGCCGCGGCGCGACGATCAACCCCGGCGGGCGCTACGAGGCCGAGCAGCGCATCAGCGAGGATGACGGCTGGGGATCGCTCGGCGAATTGCCGCCATTCAAGACCGAGGTCTCGGTCGAGAAGCCGCGTACGATCATTACACGCAACGACTCGCCGGATATTTCCTTCGACCGCTCGATCAACCCCTACCGCGGCTGCGAGCATGGCTGCGTCTACTGCTTCGCGCGGCCGAGCCATGCCTATCTCGGCCTCTCGCCCGGGCTCGACTTCGAGAGCAAGCTGACCGCCAAGCCCGATGCGGCGCTGCTGCTTGAGAAGGAATTATCCTCGCCGAGCTACCAGCCGCGCACCATCGCGATCGGCACCAATACCGACGCCTACCAGCCGATCGAGAAGAAGCTCAGGATCATGCGCGGCATCCTCGAGGTGCTGGCGAAATTCAATCACCCGGTCGGCATCGTCACCAAATCGGCGCTGGTGCAGCGCGACATCGACATCCTCGCGCCGATGGCGGCGAAGGGGCTGGTCAAGGTCGCGCTCTCGGTGACGACGCTCGACCCCAAGCTCGCCCGCAACATGGAGCCGCGGGCCGCGGCGCCGGCCAAGCGCATCGAGACGATCCGGAAGTTGTCGGAGGCCGGCATCCCGGTGACGGTGCTGGTCGCGCCCATCGTGCCGGCGATCAACGAGCACGAGATCGAGCGTATCCTCGACGCCGCCAAGGCGGCGGGAGCGCGCGAGGCCGGCTATGTGCTGCTGCGCCTGCCGCTCGAGGTGAAGGACATCGTGCAGGACTGGCTGGTGACGCATCACCCCGACAAGATGCGCCATGTCGTCTCGCTCATTCGCTCGACGCGCGGCGGCAAGGATTACGACGCCGCCTGGGGCCAGCGCCAGATCGGCTCCGGCCCCTATGCGTGGATGATCGGCCGGCGCTTCGAAATGGCGGCCGAGCGGCTCGGCTTCAACAGCGCGCGGCTGCGCCTGCGCACCGACCTCTTCGTCAAGCCGGAGAAGGAGAAGGCGCAGCTCAGCTTGTTTTGAGGGATCATCTGTTCCACCCATAGCCCTCATCCTGAGGAGCGCTCCGCAGGAGCGCGTCTCGAAGGATGCTCCAGCTGGTTCCGGAGGGAGCTGGAGCATCCTTCGAGACGGCCGCTGCCGCGGTCCTGAGGATGAGGGCTGTGAATGCGAGGAGGCCGGCGTCGGGGTGCGCAGCGAATTGTGGATGCGACCAAGCGATCCGCAGACCTTCGCGCCACGATCTGGCATAGCGAGGCCATGACCGCCGATTTCAGCCGCGAGCAGGCCGCGATGATTGCCGGGCGCGCCCGCGTCGCCGGCGTGGACGAGGTCGGGCGCGGCCCCCTCGCCGGTCCGGTCGTGGCAGCTGCCGTCATCCTCGATCCCGCCGCGATCCCGGACGGGCTCGCCGATTCGAAAGAGCTCAGCACCCAACGCCGCGAAGAGCTCTGCGTCCTGATCCTCGCCAGCGCGCTGGCGGTCGGTGTCGGCAGCGCCTCGGCAGCCGAGATCGACATGATCAACATCCGCCAGGCCACCTTGCTCTCGATGCGGCGCGCGGTCGGAGCGCTGCCGTTGTCGCCCGATCTCGTCCTGGTCGACGGCAACGACCCGCCGGCGCTCGCCTGCGGCTGCGAGGCGATCATCGGCGGCGACGGCTTGATCGCCTCGATCGCGGCGGCCTCGATCGTCGCCAAGGTGATGCGGGACCGGATGATGGCGCGGCTTTCGCTGACCTATCCGAACTATGGCTTCGCCAGCCATGCCGGCTACGGAACACCCGCGCACCGTGCCGCGCTGAAGACGCATGGTCCCTGCCCCGCGCATCGCTATTCCTTCGCCCCGATCAAAGGTGTCTGGGCGAGATAACGCCGGCAACGGGCTCGTCATTCTCGGGCGGGGCGAAGCGCAGACCCGAGAAGCTCATGACAAGAATGCACTGGCTGGAGCCTCCTCCGGCTTGAGATGCTCGGGTCAAGCCCGAGCATGACGCCTCTCCCAACGGCAGCTCCGAGCCGCTTACCCTTCCTTAACCTCCGTTACGAATTTCCAAACATATTCAATGGGCTAGGCAAAATCTGCAGCCCCAGAATGGGACGCATTTTTTTCAAGCTGGAAACCCGACCTTTACCCTGACCGGCCAGGATCGCGAGCGTTGAAGTTGCGTAACGGTCTTGGCGTCATGAGTACCTCGCGTACCGGGACCGCCAGCGCTCCCGTCCGGATTCAGGTTTCGCGTACCGGACGGCCCGCGCTGGGGGCCCGGATGAAGGCCAAGAGCCTTCTTCCCTCTCAGATCCTCCCTGCCCGCGAGCTTCCGCTCGACCAGGTGATCGTCGGCGATTGCGTCGCCGCGATCGAGGCGCTGCCGCCGGGCAGCGTCGACCTCGTCTTTGCCGATCCGCCCTATAATCTGCAGCTCGGCGGCGATCTGCGCCGGCCCGACGACAGCCTCGTCGACGCCGTCGACGACGACTGGGACAAGTTCGCCTCCTTCGCCGAATACGACGCCTTCACCCGCGCCTGGCTCTCGGCCTGCCGCCGGGCGCTGAAGCCGGACGGCGCGCTCTGGGTGATCGGCTCCTATCACAACATCTTCCGCGTCGGCTCGATCCTGCAGGATCTCGGCTTCTGGATGCTGAACGACATCGTCTGGCGCAAAGCCAACCCGATGCCGAACTTCCGCGGCCGGCGCTTCACCAATGCCCACGAGACGCTGATCTGGGCGGCGCGCGGCGAGGCTTCCAAATACACCTTCCATTACGAGGCGCTGAAGGGCGGCAATGACGACCTGCAGATGCGCTCGGACTGGTATCTGCCGCTCTGCACCGGCGAAGAGCGGCTGAAGGACGAGAAGGGCGCCAAGGTCCATCCGACCCAGAAGCCCGAATCGCTGCTCGCCCGCGTGCTGCTCTCGGCCAGCAATCCCGGCGACGTGGTGCTCGATCCCTTCTTCGGCACCGGCACGACCGGCGCCGTCGCCAAGGCGCTCGGCCGCCACTTCATCGGCATCGAGCGCGAGCAGGTCTACGCCAAGGCGGCGCGCGAGCGCATCGCCGCGGTGCAGCCGCTACCGCCGGAAGCCTTTTCCACTGCCCCGTCGAAGCGCAGCGAACCGCGCGTGCCCTTCCTCAGCCTGGTCGAGGCCGGGCTGGTCAAGGCGGGCGAGCGCGTCTTCGACGAGAAGCGCCGCCACAGCGCCACGATCCGCGCCGACGGCACGCTGGTGCTCGGCCCGGCCGTGGGCTCGATCCACAAGGTCGGCGCGCTGGCGCAAGGGTTGCCGGCCTGCAATGGCTGGACCTTCTGGCATGTCGAGCGCGAAGGCAAAGCTATGCTGCTCGACGTCCTGCGCGGCGAGATCAGGGCACAGTTGGCAGCGGCCTAAGGCCGCTGCAACTCCTCAAGGCCTGCTTCGAGCGCCTTCAGGAAGACGTTCGGAAACGCCTCTTCCTTCAGCCGGTTGAACGGCGTGAAGCGCATGCCTTCGGGCGCAGCCGTCTCCAGCGGGACGCGCCCGGCATAGACGGTCAGCTCGAGCGGGAAATGCGTGAAGACGTGGCGGACAGGCAGCATCAGCCGCCGCCACTGCGCCGGCACCGGCTGATCGAGCAGGGCATCGCCGGGCTCATAGTCGGCCCGCCAGTCGCTGCCGGGCACCTCGACCATGCCGCCGAGCAGGCCCTTGGCCGGCCGGGTGCGGACCAGCACCGCGCCATCCTCGCGCATCGCAACGAAGGCCGCGCCATAGCGGGTCTTGCCGGTCTTCTTCGCCGCCTTGCGCGGGAAGCTCTCCTGCGTGCCTTCGATCCGCGCCCGGCAGGGCTCGCGCCAGGGGCAGAGCCCGCAAGCCGGCGAGCGCGGCGTGCAGATCGTGGCGCCGAGATCCATCAGCGCCTGCGCGAAATCGCCTGGCCGCTCGTGCGGCAGCAGCGCCTGCACCTGCTCGCGGATCAGCGGCTTGGCGCCAGGCATCTCGTCCTCGATGGCGAAGAGCCGGGTGATCACCCGCTCGACATTGCCGTCGACCGCGACCGCCGGCCGGTCGAAGGCGATCGCGGCGACGGCACCTGAGGTATACGCGCCGATCCCGGGCAAGGCGCGTAAGCCCTCCTCCGTATCGGGAAAGCGCCCGCCATGCTGCTCCGCGACCGTTTTGGCGCAAGCGTGGAGATTGCGAGCCCGGGAATAATAGCCGAGGCCGGCCCAGGCCTGCATGACGCTATCTGTCGGCGCGGCGGCGAGCGCTTCGACGCTCGGAAACCGCGCCATGAAGCGCTCGAAATAGGGCTTCACCGCCGCGATCGTCGTCTGCTGCAGCATGATCTCGGAGACCCAAACGCGGTAAGGGTCGGCCCGCTCGCCCGGCAGCGCGCGCCAGGGCAGAACGCGACGATGGCGGTCATACCAGGCGAGGAGATCGGCGGCGCGGGGCTGGGGAGCGGAAGCGTCCATGATGTCCGGTGTAATGCGTCGGGCGGGACAGGCAAGCTCAGGATGAGCCGTCATATGAATGTCTGCGGCCGGCGGGAATCTCTCGCAGACCGGATGAGGTGGAGCGGTCGTGATGGCGATGCTGGAAGAATTCGGTCCCGAGATCTGGATCGCGAGCGGTCCGCAAGTGACCGCAGCGCTCGGGTTCAACTACCCGACGCGCATGGCCGTGATCCGCCTCGCTGGCGGAGAGCTGTTCGTCTGGTCGCCAACGGCGCTGAGCAACGAACTCAAGACGGAGATCGCCTCGCTCGGCCCCGTCCGCCATCTCGTCGCACCCAACTCGCTGCACGACCTGTTCATCGCGAGCTGGAAGCAGGCCTATCCCGAGGCCCGCCTCTATGCCGCGCCCGGCTTGCAGGAAAGGCGCAGGGATCTCGTCTTCGATGCCGAGATCGCGGACGACGCGACCCTGCCTTGGACGAGCCAGATCGCCCATGTCGTCATGGCGGGCAATGCGATCACGACCGAAGTCGTCTTCTTTCATGCCAAGAGCGGCACGGTGCTGTTCACAGACCTTCTGCAGCAGTTTCCGCCGCGCTGGTTTAGCGGCTGGCGCGCGCTCATCGCCAAATGGGACCTGATGCTCGCTTTGGAACCCTCGGTGCCGAGGAAGTTCCGCCTCGCCTTCACCGACAGGAAGGCGGCACGGGCCGCTGCCGGACGCCTCCTCTCCTGGCCGGCCGAGAAGGTGCTGATGGCGCACGGAACACCGGTCCTAACCGATGGTCGTGCCTTCCTGAGGCGAGCATTTCGCTGGCTGACCCGCTGAGCAATTGCAGTTAATCCTGTCGATCATGGCCAATGTCGTTCCCACCCTCGAAACTCAGAGATTGCTGCTCAAGCCGCTGGCGCTCGACGACGCCCCCGCGATCCAGGCGGTCTTTCCGCAATGGGAGATCGTGCGCTTCCTCGCCAGCCATATCCCCTGGCCCTATCCGCCCGATGGTGCCGAGAACTTCCTGCGCGATGTCGCCCTGCCCGGCATGGCCGCGGGCAAGGAATGGCATTGGAGCCTGCGCCCGAAGGCCGAGCCCGGGCACCTGATCGGCGTGATCAGCCTGCTGGTCGGAGAGAAGAACAATCGCGGCTTCTGGATCGCGCCCGAATGGCGCGGCCAAGGCCTGATGAGCGAGGCGGTCGTCGCCGTCACCGATTTCTGGTTCGGGGCGCTCGGGCGCGATCTGCTGCGGGCACCGAAGGCGGTGGAGAACATTGCCTCGCGCCGGATATCTCAGAGCAGCGGCATGCGCATGGTCGGTGTTGAGACCCACAGCTTCGTCTCAGGCGAGCATCCGGCCGAAATCTGGGAGATCACGGCGGCGGAATGGCGCGCCCGCAGGGTGGGCCACTGATCCGCTTGCCGCCGAATGGCTCCCGTCGCAAACTAGGCCATGCCCGCAAAGCCCCTCGCCGAACTGATCGACGACTGCCTCGCGCCCGCGCTCGCCGCCCAGGGCTTTGCGGGGCGCTCGGTCGTCGCGTTCTGGCCCGAGATTGTCGGCGAGCGTCTGGCGCAGCGCACGCGGCCGCTCAAGATCGACTGGCCACGGCGGCGCGGAGCGCCCGGAGAAGCCGCGGATCCAGCGACGCTGGTGGTGCGGGTCGAGGGCGCCTTCGCACTGGAGATGCAGCAGCTCGGCCCGCTGGTGCTGGAACGGGTCAACAGCCATCTCGGCTGGCGCGCCGTCGGCAAGCTGGTGCTGAAGCAGGGGCCGGTCGCACCGCCCCCTGCACCAAAGCCCGCTCCGCCGCCGGATCCGGCTACGCTGGCGCGGATCGAGGCGCAGGTCGCGGGCGTCGAAAGTGCGGAGTTGCGCGAGGCGCTGGCGCGGCTCGGTCGCGGCATCGCGCAGCGGCGCCAGGTCGCGGCTGACGACACGGCTTCGTGAGCGGGAAGCAGCGAACCGATCTTGCCACAATCCTGATGGCGACTATGGTCCGCGCAACTACTTCGCCATCAGGGATCGTCTCATGACCAGCCGCCGCCAGGTGTTGATCGGCTCCGCCGCCTTGGCCCTCTCGCCGCTTCTTGCCAGCCAGGGCGCCTCGGCCCAGACGCTTCCCGGCGTCGCCAACCCGCTCGGCGATGTCTGGCTCGGCAATGCCGACGCCAAGGTCTCGATCATCGAGTATGCCTCGCTGACCTGCAGCCACTGCGCCACCTTCCACAAGGACACCTGGCCGGCGCTGAAGGCGAAGTACATCGACACCGGCAAGGTGCGCTTCGTGCTGCGCGAATTCCCGCTCGATCCGCTCGCCACTGCCGGCTTCATGCTGGCGCGCTGCAACGGCAACGACAAATACTACCCGCTGACCGACCTGCTGTTCGCGCAGCAGCGCAACTGGGCCTTCACCGAAAAGCCGGTCGATGCGCTCTCCAGCATGGTCAAGCAGGCCGGTTTCACACAGGAATCTTTCGAGGCCTGCCTGAAACGTCAGGACATTTACGAGGCCGTCACGCAGGTTAAGGAAGGTGGAGCCAAGGCTGGCGTGGATTCCACCCCGACCTTCTTCATCAACGGGCAGAAGCGCTCCGGTGCACTCAGCCTCGCCGAATTCGACAAGATCCTCGAGCCGCTGCTCGGCAGCTGAGCGGTCCGGCAGCCTGATGGCGCGTCGATGCATCTGACGCGCCTCAAGCTCGCCGGCTTCAAGACCTTCGTCGAGCCGACCGAGTTCCAGATCGAGCCGGGGCTGACCGGCGTCGTCGGCCCCAATGGCTGCGGCAAGTCCAACCTCGTCGAAGCCCTGCGCTGGGTGATGGGCGAAAGCTCGTTCAAGAACATGCGCGGCTCGGGGATGGACGACGTCATCTTCGGCGGCTCGTCCGAGCGCCCGGCCCGCAACATGGCCGAGGTCGCCCTCACCCTTGACAACAGCGACCGCAAGGCGCCCGCCGCCTTCAACGAGGCGGAGGTGCTGGAGGTCACGCGCCGGATCGAGCGCGAGGAAGGCTCGACCTATCGCATCAACGGCAAGGAGGTGCGCGCCCGCGACGTGCAGCTCCTCTTTGCCGACGCCGCCACCGGGGCTCGTTCGCCGGCGCTGGTGCGCCAGGGTCAGATCAGCGAGATCATCTCGGCCAAGCCGCAATCGCGCCGGCGCATCCTGGAGGATGCCGCCGGCATCGCCGGGCTGCACAGCCGCCGGCATGAGGCGGAACTGCGCCTCAAGGGCGCCGAAGACAATCTCAACCGGCTCGAAGACGTGCTCGCCGAGATCGACGGGCAGGTCGAGGCTTTGCAGCGCCAGGCGCGCCAGGCGACCCGCTATCGCAATCTCGCCGCCGATATCCGCAAGGCCGAGGCGATGCTCGCGCTGATCGCCCATCATGAGGCTCGCACGCAGGAGGCCGCGGCCGAGCGCGCGCTCGAAGCCGCTGTGCGCGAGGTCGCCGACAAGACCGGCGTGCAGGCGGAAGCGGCACGGCTGCAGGCGATCGCGGCGCACGCCCTGCCGGCGCTGCGCGAAAGCGAGGCTGCGGCAGCCGCGGCGCTCGTGCGGTTGAAGCGCGGCCTCGACGAGATCGAGGCCGAGAACCGACGGACAAAGCAGCGCACCGAGGAACTGGCGAAACGGCTCGCCGAACTGCAGGGCGATCTCGCCCGGCAGGAGAGCCTCGGCAGGGATGCGAGCGAGAGCCTGTCGCGGCTGATGGTCGAGGATGAGAGCCTGCGGCTGGAAGCAGAGGCTGCCGCGAGCGGTAGCACGATTGCGGCGACCGAGCTGGCCGAGGCGGAGAAGGCGCTGACGACCGCCGAAG
Source organism: Methylobacterium sp. (assembly GCA_013823325.1). GTDB lineage: Bacteria > Pseudomonadota > Alphaproteobacteria > Rhizobiales > Beijerinckiaceae > Allobosea > Allobosea vestrisii. The sequence continues at coordinate 14,696 of PNLY01000050.1, read as the reverse complement.
CCGAGCATGCGGCAGTGCAGGCCCGATTGTCTGAACTGACCGCCCGACGCGGTGCGCTCGAACGAGCCCTGCGCGAAGCCAGGGAGCGCGAAGCTCGCCACGCGGCAGAGCGCGAGCGTCTGCAACGGGACCAGGCAGCGCTCGACGCCGACGGCACCGCCGCCTCGCTCGGCGGCTTGCGCGCGATTGTCGCGACCGCAGAAACGGCAATGCAAAGCGCGGATAGCGCTACCAGCACAGCGCGTAGCGTCCTCGCCGCTGCCCGCGAGGAGGAAGCGCGGCTACGCGGGCCGGTCGCGGAAGCCGATCGCAAGGCGCAGCGCCTGGAAACCGAAGTCCGCACCCTCCAGAAGCTGCTCGCCCCGGCAGCAGGTGGGCGCTGGCCGGCGATCCTCGATTCGATCGTGGCAGCGAAAGGATACGAGACCGCACTGGGTGCGGCGCTCGGCGACGATCTCGACGCCTCCGGCGATCCGGCCGCGCCGGCGCATTGGTCCGATAGCGGCAGCGGCGAGAGCGACCCAGCCCTTCCGGGTGGCGTCGAGCCGCTCGCCAGGCATGTCCGCGGGCCGGCGGCGCTGGCCCGGCGCCTGCGCCAGATCGGCGTCGTCGCCCGGGCGGATGGCGCCGCCTTGCGGCCTCAATTGCTGCCGGGCCAGCGGTTGGTTTCGCGCGAGGGCGACATCTGGCGCTGGGACGGCTTCACCAGCGCGGCCGAGGCACCCTCGCCTGCCGCCCGCCGGCTCGCCGAGAAGAATCGGCTCGGCGATCTCGAACGCGAGGCGCAAGCAGCGCGCGAAGCGTCCGAAGCGGCGCGTGATGGCCTAGACCAGGCGAGCGAGCGCACCAAGGCCGCGGCACAGGCCGAGGCGAAGGCGCTGGAGACGGCCCGCGAGGCCAGGCGCAGCCTCGACCAGGCGCGCGAGCGGCTGGCCCAGGCCGAGCGCAAGGCGGGCGAGACGGCAGCCCGCCGCTCGGCGCTGACCGAAGCGATCGGCCGGCTCGGCCAGAACATCGCCGATGCGCAGGCACAGAGCGCGACTGCGAATCAGGATCTCGCCGACCTTGCCCCGGCTCCCGAGCTGGAAAGTGCCCTGCTCGCTGCGCGCGCGGAGCTAGGCGAGCGGCGCGCCGCAGCCTCCGAAGCGCGGGCACGGATGCAGACGCAGGGGCGCGAGGCCGAGTTGCGCAGCCGCAGGCGCGAGGCGATCGCCCAGGAGCTGCGCGCCTGGCGCGAGCGGTCGGCGGCGAGCGAGCAGAGCGCTGCCGATACGCGCAAGCGAATTGAGACGACGGCGGCCGAGCACAAGGCGCTGCTGGAGGCGCCCGACACTTTCCTGGTCGAGCGTCGCCGGCTCCTGGCTGAGATCGAGGCCGCCGAGGGCGCCCGCCGCACCGCCGCCGACAAGCTCGCCGCCGGCGAAGTCGCCCAGGCGGAGGCCGATCGGCAGGCGCGCGCGGCACTGGAAGCGCTCTCGGCGACGCGCGAGGCTCGCGCGAGCGCCGAGGCCAGGCTGGAGGCAGCGCGCCAGCGCCTCGCAGACGTGGTGCGTCAGATCGTCGATGGACTGGAGGTCGAGGTCGCCGGCCTGCATCAGCTCGCCGGGGTGAAGCCCGGGGATACGCCGCCGGATGCGGAGGATGTCGAACGCCGGCTCGGCGGACTCAAGGCCGAGCGCGAGCGGCTGGGGGCGGTCAACCTGCGTGCCGATGACGAACTGACCGAGGTGCAGGGCAAGCGCAGCGACCTCGCGACCGAGCGCGACGACCTGACCGAGGCGATCCGGCGCCTGCGCCAGGCGATCGGCGCGCTCAACCGTGAAGGAAGGGAGCGGCTTCTTGCCGCATTCGAGATCGTCAACGGCCATTTCCAGCATCTGTTCGGGGTGCTGTTCGGCGGCGGCACGGCCGACCTGACCCTGGTCGATTCGGAAGACCCGCTCGAAGCAGGGCTCGAGATCATCGCGCGCCCCCCGGGCAAAAAGCCGCAGGTGATGACATTGCTCTCGGGCGGTGAGCAGGCGCTGACCGCGACGGCGCTGATCTTCGCTGTGTTCCTGACCAACCCGTCGCCGATCTGCGTGCTCGACGAGGTCGACGCTCCACTCGATGACGCCAATGTCGAGCGCTATTGCGACCTGCTCGACGAGATGGCGCGCAACACCTCGACGCGCTTCATCCTGATTACCCACAATCCGATCACCATGGCGCGCATGGATCGGCTGTTCGGCGTGACCATGGCCGAGCGCGGGGTCAGCCAGATGGTCTCGGTCGACCTCGCCACGGCCGAGCGCATCCGCGAGGCGGTCTGACATTATTGCCGCGGCGCACAAGAATCGTCCAAAGCGCCCTGCGACACTCTAAAATCATTTTATTTTTCAAGGCATTAATCACGCCCCACTCAACTTGACACCATATGACCCCGTCAATATGGTGCGCCCGATTTTTCCGGGTGGCGGAGCTTCTTTCACCGCACGGAGCGATCGGCAATCCGATGAGCGCCCGCTACGGTGATCCAGTTCCGGATCGGCCGGCCAGGCAGCGCAAATCAGCGACAATTCCGGTATTGTCCGGTTTCTTCGGGGACCGAGCAGGGAAGGGTCGTGTCATGACGGCGGTCGAGCGGCAATGACGGGCCAGGACGGAAAGAGTTCGGGCCCGGAGCGGCCTGCGGAGAAGGATGCGAGCCTGGAAAGCCGGCTCAAATCCCTCGATGCAGGCCTGAAGCGTGCGACCAACCAGACAGAAGCCGAAATCCGGCGCGAGAGCACATCCTCCGATTCCAGCGGAATCGGCCAGGCGATGCGGCTTTCCACGGAGTTCGTCGCTGGCATCATCGTCGGCGGCGGGCTCGGCTGGGCCGTCGATAAATGGCTCGGGACGGCGCCCTTCGGGATGATCGTCCTGTTGATGCTCGGTTTTGGCGCCGGCGTGATGAACGTCGTGCGCGCAGCGGGCTTGATGAAATCGCGCACTGACGATAAGTCGGGCGCGCAGAACTGAGGCTCGGTCCCGAAAGGGGCCGTCTTATGGCAGGAACAAGGGCGACAGATGGCTGGTCCGATCGAACAATTCGAGATCAAACCGATCGTGTCTCTTGGCAAGATCGGCGGGAGCGAAATCGCTTTCACCAATTCGGCCCTGTTCATGGTCGCCGCCGTCGCCATCATCGTGCTGCTGTTCGTCTATGGCACGCGCAACCGCTCGCTGGTTCCGGGCCGGCTGCAATCCCTGGCGGAGATGGGCTACGAGTTCGTAGCCAACACAGTGAAAGACTCGGCCGGCCATGACGGCATGAAGTTCATGCCGCTGGTGTTCTCGCTCTTCATGTTCGTGCTGGTCTGCAACATGCTCGGCATGATCCCGGGCGCGTTCACCGTCACCAGCCACCTGATCGTTACTGCCGCGCTCGCCGCGCTCGTGATCCTCACAGTCATCATCTATGGCATCGCCAAGCATGGCTCGCACTTCTTCGGGCTGTTCGTGCCCAAGGGCGTGCATCCGCTGATGCTGATCATCCTGGTGCCGATCGAGGTGATCTCCTTCGTTTCGCGCCCGATCAGCCTGTCGGTCCGCCTCTTCGCCAACATGCTGGCCGGCCACATCGCGCTCAAGATCTTCGCCGGCTTTGTGGCGACGCTGCTCTTCGCCGGCGGCTGGGCCATCCTCTCGCCGCTGCCACTCGTGCTGACCATCGCGCTGATCGCGCTCGAATTCCTGGTCGCCGGGCTGCAGGCCTATGTCTTCGCCGTGCTGACCTGCATCTACCTGCACGACGCTCTGCATCCGGGCCACTGATCGGTCCTGATCCTCAAGTTCACCCCTCGACTGTCACAACTATCCCCCTAAGGAGCATTTCCATGGATCCCGTCGCAGCCAAGTACATCGGCGCTGGTCTCGCTTGCCTCGGCATGGCCGGCGCGGGCATCGGCCTCGGCAACCTCTTCGGCCAGTTCCTCTCGGGCGCCCTGCGCAACCCGTCGGCGGCCGACGGCCAGCGCGGCACCCTGCTGCTCGGCTTCGCGCTGACCGAAGCGCTCGGCATTTTCTCGCTGCTGATCGCGCTGCTGCTGCTCTTCGCGGTCTGATCGCGAACGCTACCCGAGCCTGCCGCAGGCGGCGCCTCTCATAAGGCGTCACGCGGCAGGCTCCCGCCTCCCTTCCCTATCGCCGTGCGAACCGTTCGGGCTCGTGCGGCCGGATGAGGTTCAGTGATGGCAGCGCCAGCCACGACCACCGGAACGACCGCCCATGGCGGCGCGGCTCCCGCCCATGGTGGCGGCTTCCCGCCCTTCCAGGGTGAAACCTTTGCTTCGCAGCTGCTCTGGCTCGCGATCACTTTCGGCTTCCTCTACTGGCTTGCCGCCAAGGTCATCGTGCCGCGTCTCGGCACCATCCTCGAGGACCGCGCCAACAAGATCGGTGGTGATCTCGACGAGGCGGCCGCGATGAAGGCCAAGGCCGAAGAGGCCGGCCAGGCCTATGAGAAGTCGCTTGCCGAAGCCCGCGCCAAGTCGCAGGCGATCGCGCAGGAGACGCGCGAGAAGGTCAATGCCGACAGCGCCACGCGGCGCAAGAGCGTCGAGGCCGACCTCGCCGCCAAGCTCGCCGATGCCGAGGCCAAGATCGTCGCCACCAAGACCGAGGCGATGAGCCATGTCGAGGCGATCGCCGCCGACGCGGCCGGCGCCATCGTCAGCCACCTGACCGGCACGGCTCCGGCCCCGGCCGACGCCGCCAAGGCGGTCAAGACCGCGCTGGGAGGCTGAGCACCATGTTGAGCAATCCGACCTTCTGGGTCCTGGTCTCGACCGTCATCTTCCTCGCCATGGCGGTGAAGATGGGCGCTCTCAAGGGCCTCACCGGCGCGCTCGACGCGCGCGGCGAGCTCGTCGCCCGTGAACTCGCCGAAGCCCGCCGCCTGCGCCACGAGGCGGAGCTGCTGCTCGCCGAGTTCGAAGGCAAGCGCAAGGCCGCCGAGGCCGAGGCCGAGGCGATCGTCGCCAATGCCAAGGACGAGGCCCTGCGCCTCGCCAAGGAGGCCGAGGAGAAGCTGGCTGAGTTCGTCACCCGGCGGACCAAGTCGGCCGAGGACAAGATCGCCCAGGCCGAGACGCAAGCCACTGCCGAGGTCCGTGCCGCTGCCGCCGAGGCTGCGACCCGCGCTGCCGAGGTCATCCTGCGTGGCCAGGTCGCCGGCAAGGCCGGTGCCGACCTGGTCGCCGCCGGTCTCAAGGATGTTCGCGCCAAGCTCAACTGAGCCGCTGCGCCATTGCGAGAAACGAAAACGCCGCGGTCTTTGGACCGCGGCGTTTTTCATTGGCTCTTCTGAACAGGAAGGACTTGCCCTGCCCTACTGGATGGCGACGGCCGTCGGAGGCGCCGGACGCGGGGCGGCGACAGGAGCGGCCGCGGCCTTGGGCGCAGCCGGCCGGACGACCGGCTGGGGCAGCTTGGCCGTGGCGGGTGCTGCCGCTGGGGCCACGGCCGGCTTGGGCTTCGGCCGGCGCGGCTGGATCGTCGAGGTGACGATGCCTTGCGGCGTGTCGAGCCCGTAGATGTCGTCGCGGAACTGCACCAGCCCCTCGGCGTCCTGCCAGCCGGTCATGTAGACCCAGGCGACCGGCACGGCCTTCTTCAGCGTGATGTTCTTGCGCTCGCCCTTGGCGATCTCGGCCTCGATCGCGGCTTCCGTCCATTCGGTGCCTTCGAGCAGCCAGGCGGCGAGGTCGCGCACGCCCTCGATGCGAGCGCAGCCGGAGGAGTTGAAGCGGACATCGTTGCGGAACAGCGACTTCTTCGGCGTGTCGTGCATGTAGACCGCCTCGCTGTTCGGCATGTCGATCTTGAGCTGGCCGAGCGAGTTGGTCGGGCCCGGCTCCTGCCGGACATAGAAATAGGGATTGCTCAGGCTGGCCCAGTTGACGCTCACCGGGTCGATCTCGCGATTCTCGGCACCGAGCAGCTTCATATTGGACTTGGCGATGAAACCGGGATCCTTGCGCATATGCGGGATGATGTCGGCCTTCACGATCGACATCGGCACCGTCCAGTACGGGTTGAGGTTGACCGAAGTGATATTGGCCTGGAGCACTGGCGAGGGCCGATCGGGCCGGCCGACGATGGCGAGATGGCGGCGCTGCACCACGCCGCCCTCCACCGCCTCGGCGCTGGCGCCGGGAATGTTCACCACGACATAGCGGCCGGTGAAGCTGAAGCCATTGCCCTTGAGCCGCTCCAGCGTCGCGGTGAGCTGGTTGAGGCGCACTTCCACCGGCACGTTCAGCGCCTTCAGCGTGAGGCGGCCGACCGTGCCGAGATCCGACAGGCCGTGGCGGCGCTGAAAGCGTTTCACCGCGGCGACGACAGCCGCGTCATAGACATCGCCGGGCAAGGCATCGGGCGGCAGATCGCCGCTCAGCATCAGGCGCTGCTTGAGCAGGGCGACATCCGGCCCCTGCGAATCGGGCTTCAGCGCGCTCGCCGAATTGGGGATCTTCGGCCAGCCGCCACGGCCGGCGATATCCTCATGCGTGATCAGCGCCTCGAGCGTGCGGTCATAGGTCTTGGGGCCATAGCCTGGCTCCTCGGCGCGGGAGGCCGAGAGCATCGCCGCGAAGGAGACTGCGGCAGCGAGCATATGGCGAAGGCGAACGCGATACATGGGCGAGCTTCCAAGGCGCGAGGATACACGCCGTCGGAAGCTTCCCTCGCATATGGTCAAGGAAGCCTTAAGGCAGCCGGCTCAGGTGACGAAAGGGCAGGAGCAACCGCCCCTGCCCTGTCAACAGGTATTACTCCGCCGCTTCCTTCACCGGCGCGGGCTTTTCCCATTTCAGCACCGGCTGGCGTGCGGCCCTCGTCTCGTCGAGGCGGCGCATCGGGGCGTGATGGGGAGCCGCGGTGAAGCGGCTCTTGTCGTTGCCCTTGGCGGCGATGGCGAGGTCGCGCAGCGTCGCGATGAACAGGTCGAGCGAGGCCTTCGATTCAGACTCGGTCGGCTCGATCAGCATGGCGCCGTGGACGACGAGCGGAAAATACACCGTCATCGGGTGGTAGCCCTCGTCGATCATCGCCTTGGCGAAGTCGAGCGTGGTGACCCCGGTGCCCTTCAGCCATTCGTCGTCGAACAGCGCCTCGTGCATCGAGGGGTGGTCCGGGAAGGGCAGCGACATCAGGTCGGCGAGGCCGGCGCGGATGTAGTTGGCATTGAGCACCGCGTCTTCCGAGGCCTGCTTCATGCCGTCGGCGCCATGGCTGAGCATATAGGCCAAGGCCCGGACATACATGCCCATCTGGCCGTGGAAGGCCGTCATGCGGCCGAAGGGGTCGTTCCCCTCCGGTGCGTCGGCCTTGTGCTCGACGAGACGCGACTTGCCGCCCTCGACATGGATGAACGGCACCGGCGCGTAGGGCGCCAGCCGCTCCGACAGCACGACCGGACCGGCGCCCGGGCCGCCGCCGCCATGCGGGGTCGAGAAGGTCTTGTGCAGGTTGATGTGCATGGCGTCGACGCCGAGATCGCCCGGACGCGCCTTGCCGACGATGGCGTTGAAGTTGGCGCCGTCGCAGTAGAAATAGGCGCCGGCCTCATGCATCGCCGCGGCGATCTCGACGATCTGCGGCTCGAAGATGCCGCAGGTATTGGGGTTGGTCAGCATGATCGCGGCGACGTCGGGGCCGAGCAGCGCCTTGACGTCCTCGACCGCGACGGTGCCGTCCGGACGGGCCGGGACGGCCTTCACCGAGAAGCCGATCAGCGCCGCGGTCGCCGGGTTGGTGCCATGGGCCGATTCAGGGACCAGCACGACAGTGCGGGTCGCACCCTCGCCCTTGGCGGCGATGGCGGCCTTGATCGCCATCATGCCGCAGGCTTCGCCATGGGCGCCGGCCTTGGGCGAGAGCGCCACCGCCGGCATGCCGGTCAGCGTCATCAGGTAGCGGGCGAGCTCGAGCATGACGTCGAGCGCGCCGGGCACGGTCGAGACCGGCTGCAGCGGGTGCACGTCGGAAAAGCCCGGCAGGCGCGCCACCTTCTCGTTGAGGCGGGCATTGTGCTTCATCGTGCAGGAGCCGAGCGGGAAGAGCCCGGTGTCGATGCCGTAGTTCTTCTGGCTGAGGCGCACGTAATGGCGCATCGCCTCGGGCTCGGAAAGGCCGGGCAGGCCGATCTCACCCTGGCGGGCATGCTTGCCGAGGCGGCTCTTGAACGGCGCCGGCTTGTCGATGTCGACGCCGGTCGTCTCGTGATGGCCGATCTCGAAGATCAGCGGCTCGATCTGCTGGAGGGCCTTGTTGCCGGTGAAGGTCTCGTGGCGCTGGCTTTCGCCCTCGCCGGCCTGGGTGGGACGTCCCTGACGGTTCAGCATCACAGCACCTCCGCGAGCGCCGCCACGAAGGCCGCCCGATCGTCATCCGTATTCACTTCGGTATTGGCGACGATCAGGAGATCGTCGAGCCCGGCGCCGGGGAGCAGGCGCGAGACCGGCACACCGGCCAGAATGCCCTTGGCGGCGAGCGCCTCGGCCACCTGCGCCGCCGGCTTCGACAGCTTCAACGTGAACTCGTTGAAGAAGCTCTCGTTCAGGACTTCCGCGCCCTTCACGCCGGCGAGCGCGTCGGCGAGCTTGACCGCATTTGCGTGGTTGACCTCGGCGAGCCGGGTCAGGCCGGCCTGGCCGAGCAGCGTCATGTGGATGGTGAAGGCCAGCACGCAGAGGCCGGAATTAGTGCAGATGTTCGAGGTCGCCTTGTCGCGGCGGATGTGCTGCTCACGGGTCGAGAGCGTCAGCACGAAGCCGCGGCGGCCATCGGCATCGACAGTCTCGCCGCAGAGGCGGCCCGGCATCTGGCGGATATATTTTGACTTGGCGGCGAAGAGGCCGACATAGGGTCCGCCGAAGTTAAGGGCATTGCCGATCGACTGGCCCTCGCCGACGACGATGTCGGCGTCCTGAGCGCCGGGTGGCGTCACCGCTCCGAGCGACACGACCTCGGTGAAGACCGCGATCAGCAGCGCGCCATGGGCATGTGCCTTCTCGGCGATCGGCTTCAGGTCGCGCAGATTGCCGAAGACATCGGGCGATTGCACGACGACGCACGACACGCTGTCGTCGATCGCAGCGAGGATGTCCTCGGTTGCCAGGACGTCGGGCTTCAGTGCCACGACCTCGTCGTTCGCCATCTCCGACAGCGTCTCGACGACCTGGGTGTAATGCGGATGCAGGCCGCCGGAGAGCACCGCCTTGCGCCGCTTGGTGACGCGATGCGCCATCAGCACCGCCTCGGCCGTGCCGGTCGAGCCGTCATACATCGAGGCGTTCGCGACCTCCATGCCGGTCAGCGCCGCTACCTGGGTCTGGAACTCGAACAGATATTGCAGCGTACCCTGCGCAATCTCGGGCTGGTAGGGCGTGTAGCTGGTCAGGAACTCCGAGCGCTGGATCAGATGATCGACCGTGGCCGGGACGTGGTGCTTGTAAGCCCCTGCCCCGACGAAGAACGGCACCGAGCCGGCCGCCGTGTTTTTCGCCGACATCTTGCCAAGGATGCGCTCGACCTCGAGCTCGCCCTTGGCGCGCGGCAGGTCGAGCGGCTCTTTCAGCAGCTTGCCGTCCGGCACGTCGGAGAAGAGCGCGTCGACGTCGGATACGCCGATGCGCGCGAGCATATCCTCGCGGTCGGTCTCGGTCAGGGGGAGATAGCGCATGGAGGTTCCTTGAATGGCGTCATGCCCGGGCCTGACCCGAGCATCTCTTCAACCAGTGCCCTCTGGTCCGGAGATTTGGGTCTCCGGACCAGCCCGATGGCGTCAGAGCGACTTGACGTAGTCTTGGTACTCGGTCTCGCTCAGCAGGCCGTCGAGCTCGCCGGTGTTCGCCAGCTTGATCTTGACGAACCAGCCCTTGCCGGCGGGGTCCTCATTGACCGTGCCCGGCGCAGCTTCGAGCTCGCTGTTGACGGCGACGACCTCGCCGGAGACCGGCGCATAGACCTCGGAGGCGGCCTTGACGCTCTCGACGACGGCGGCCTCGCCGCCCTTGGCGAGCGCCTTGCCGACGGTCGGCAGCTCGACGAAGACGACGTCGCCGAGCTGGCCCTGGGCGTAGTCGGTGATGCCGACCGTGCCGGTATCGCCCTCGATGCGGATGTATTCGTGGTCCTTGGTGTAGCGGGTCTCGGCCATGGTTTCCTCCGGCAAAATGGGGTGAAGCTCAGCGCTTGTAGCGGTTGGGGACGAAAGGCATCGCGGCGACGGTCGCCGGCAGCGGCTTGCCGCGCACGATCAGGTCGAGCTTTGTGCCGGGAGTCGAATGCTCCCTGGCGACATAGCCCATCGCACAGGGGCCGTTCAGGGTTGGGCCGAAGCCCCCCGAGGTGACCTTGCCGACGATGGTGCCGTCTGCGGTAGCGATCTCCGCGCCCTCGCGTGCTGGCGCTCGGCCCTCAGGCAGGAGGCCGACGCGGATGCGGGCCGGCTTCTCGGCGAATTCGCGCTGGATGCGGGCCGCGCCCGGAAAGCCGCCCTCCTCGCGCCGGCGCTTCTGGATCGACCAGTTGAGCGCCGCCTCGACGGGAGAAGTCGTGGTGTCGATGTCGTGGCCATAGAGGCAGAGGCCCGCTTCGAGACGCAGCGAATCGCGGGCGCCGAGGCCGATCGGCTTGACGCGCGCGTCGAGCAGGAGCGCGTCCCAGATCTCGCCGATGCGGTCGGCGGCGGCGGAGATCTCGTAGCCGTCCTCTCCGGTATAGCCGGAGCGGCTGACATTGGCCTTGACGCCGCCGAGCTTCAGCGTGCGCAGGGTCATGAAGCCCATCTCGGCAGCCTCGGGATTGAGCGCCGCGAGCGCCTCCTCCGCCTTGGGCCCCTGCAGGGCGATCAGGCCGCGATGCTCGGCCCTGACCAGCTTCACATTGGCCGGCAGCCGCGCCTCGATATGGGCGTAGTCCTGCGTCTTGCAGGCGGCGTTGACGACGAGCAGCAGCGCGCCGTCCTCGTCCGGATCGGCCGAGCGCGTGACCATCAGGTCGTCGAGGATGCCACCCTCCTCGTTCAGGAGCTGCGAATAGCGCTGCTTGCCGGGCGGCAGGTTGACGATATCGGCTGGGATCAGCGCCTCTAGCGCCCGCGCCGTGGTCTCGTGGTCGGGACCAACGAGGAAGGCCTGGCCCATATGCGAGACGTCGAACAGGCCGGCGCTCTCGCGCGTCCAGTTGTGCTCGGCCATGATGCCGGCGGGGTACTGCACCGGCATGTCGTAGCCGGCGAACGGCACCATGCGCGCGCCGAGCGTGACATGGCGGGCGTGCAGCGGCGTCTTCAGCAGCGGCTCGGTGCTTGCAGTCTCGGCTTCGGCAGCCATGGCATCCCCTCAACAGAATCGAGCGCGAGCCCCGGACGGATTCGTCCGGAGCGCGCCCCCTCTGTCTCGGGACCTGAGAGATTTCCCCACTGGGCCGAAGCCCCAGCGGGTTACCCCCGTCGGTGGGCGGGCTTCAAAAGCCCGCCGCTTTCCAGAGCGCCAATTCCCACGCGGTCCGTTTGCCTGAGCGTTTCCGGGGCGGTTGCGCCTTCGGCGCCGGGTCCGGACAAGTCCGGCCCCGGTCTCTCCCGCGGGGATGATGCGGCTGAGCCAGCAATAGACGAGCGAGGGGCCGAGTCAATCGGCCCGCCCGCTCGAATTCACGCCAGCGTGCCGTTATCGACGGCGGCGCCGAGCCGGCTCGCCGCCGCCCGGGCTCAGGCCGACGATGATCTCGACCTCGCCCGAGCCCGCCGGAACGCTGATATTGCTCTCGACATGCGAGAAATCGGCGCCGGTCTGGCCGCTTGGGATGGCGCCGCCGACACGGGCGCTGCGGCGCGCGATGACCTGGTTGTTGCGGATCACCTGGGTGATCAGCGTCGCGCCATAGCTGCCGGGGCTGCCGGCGGGCCCGATCAGGATGCGCCCCTCGACGCCGACCTTGAGGGTGAAGGCTCCATCCTTGCCGACCGGCGTGCATTCGCGCGCGACGGTGTTGATCGAGACCTGGCTGCGCAGGCTGCCGCTATCCGGCCCCGCCTGGGCGCGGATCGCAGCGCCACCATCGGAGATGATCACCTGCGGGCAGATGAAATTGACCTCGTCGTCCTGCGGCAGCTGGTCGACCGGCGGCGGCGTGGTCGACTGGAACATCAGGATATTGCCGAGCTTCTGCGTGGCGCTGGGCTCACCCGTGCTTGACGAGCCGGAGGAACCGCAGCCGGCGAGTGTGAGCGCCAGGGCGGCAGGCAAGGCAAACCGGCCGACGCGGCCAGCAAAGCGATCAATCACGGCAAAGCCTCCACACCAGGGCCGAATCCATTCAGCGAAACCGGGATTCCGACCCCCTCCTCCGGCGTCTGAAACACGATGAATGTGGCGCTCTTACCAGTCTTGAGCTGGCCGAGCAGCGTATCGTCCATCACCACCTCGGCGACGCAGCCCGTGGTCAGGCAGCGCACGAAGCCGGCGCGGCCGATATCCTTGTCGTCGATCTTGAGGCCGAGGCCGGAGGGGAGCAGCACGCCGAGCGGGGCGACGACGCGCAGCAGGCGGCTCTTCTGGTCGGCCGTCTTCAGCACGATGACGAGCAGCGTCAGATTCGGCCGGTCCTCGGCGGCGACGTTCTGCACGAGCGCGCATTGCTCGGCCTTGGCACCCGGCGGCGTCTCGCAGCGCATCTGCCAATCGCCATGGGTGGAACGTACCGCGCCTTGCGCATGGGCCGGCGTGGCCGAAAGCCAGCCGCAGCCGAGGACGGCAAGCGCCGCGGCCACGGGACCGATCAATGAGCGCATCCCTGTCATCCTCTCCTTAGAGGTGTGGGAATGTACGCACACCCACACCGAAACGGCGCCCCCGCCACGCGAGAATGCGTTCCGACCATGCGTCCCGATTCCTGTCAAGGCGAAGGATCACGTGCGCCCGCGCGGCGGACTCGTGGCAGACTCCCTGCAAACGGCGCGGATCAGCCACCCGGCGCCCATGCGCTCGTCGCGTACTTATGCCGCACGGGCTGCGTCACAGCCTGTCATTGCCCCACTGGCGCAAGCGTGATCTTTGATTTATCGCAATGCCGAAGAACCGGGCCGGTCAGACGTGGCTGCCCCGGCGCGCGCCTGTCTTAAGCTGACGGAGGCGGATCGCGCGGCATCAAAGGAGCTATGTCGGACCGATGCGATTTGTGACCACTCCTCTCAGGAACGCGCTGGCAGCGCTTGCAGCTGCTCTGGTGGCGTTTTCGCCGGCCGTCGCATCGGCCCAGAACGGCATGCCGCAGCCCTGGGAGATCAATCTCCAGCCGGCCAATTCCGAAGTGATGACGTTCATTCACTGGTTCCATGACTGGGTGAACGTCCTGATCTTCATCATCACGCTGTTCGTGCTGGCGCTGCTGGTCTATGTCGCTTGGCGCTTCAACGAGAAGCGCAACCCGGTCGCGTCCAAGACGACGCACCATGCTTTGCTCGAGGTCGCCTGGACGATCGTTCCGGTCCTGATCCTGGTCGTGATCGCGATCCCCTCCTTCCGCCTGCTCAAGCTGCAGCTCGAGGTGCCGCAGGCCGACATGACCGTGAAGGTCACCGGCAAGCAGTGGTACTGGTCCTATGAGTACCCGCAGGACGGCGGCAGCTTCGGCTTCGATTCGCTGATGCTCGACGAGAAGCAGCGCGCCGAGGCGATCGCGTCGAAGAAGATCGCAGAAGCCGAGGCGCCGCGCCTGCTCGCCGTCGACAACGAGGCGGTCGTGCCGGTCGGCAAGATCGTGCGCCTGCAGGTCACCGGCGCCGACGTCATCCACAAGTTCGCGCTGCCTGCCTTCGGCGTGAAGATCGACGCCATTCCCGGCCGCCTGAACGAAACCTGGTTCAAGGCCGATCGCGAAGGCATCTTCTACGGCCAGTGCTCGTTCATCTGCGGCCAGAACCACGCCTTCATGCCGATCGCGATTCGCGTCGTCAGCCAGGAGCGCTACACGGCCTGGCTCGCGGAAGCGAAGCAGAAATTCGCCAATGCGGCCGACGCCGCCAGCAAGGTCGCCGAAGCGGCCCGCTGAACCCGACATCTTGAAAGAACTCACGCGAACCGCATTCGCAGGAGGAGACGAATTCCATGGCTACCGCGGCTCCCCACGCCCACGGGCATGACGACGCCCACGCCCACGAGCACCACACCCCGACGGGCTGGCGCCGCTGGCTGCTCTCGACTAATCACAAGGACATCGGCACGCTCTATCTGATCTTCTCGATCATCGCGGGCCTGATCGGCGGCTTCCTGTCGATCATGATGCGCATCGAGCTGCAGCAGCCGGGCCTGCAGATCTTCGCCAACGGCCAGAGCTACAATGTCTTCGTGACCGGCCACGGCCTGATCATGATCTTCTTCATGGTCATGCCCGCCGTCATCGGCGGCTTCGGCAACTGGTTCGTGCCGCTCATGATCGGCGCGCCGGACATGGCCTTCCCGCGCATGAACAACATCTCGTTCTGGCTGACGGTCGCGGCGCTGATCCTGTTGCTGATCTCGATGTTCGTCGAAGGCGCTCCCGGCGCCAAGGGCGTCGGCACCGGCTGGACGGTCTATCCGCCGTTCTCGTCGACAGGCCACCCCGGCCCGTCGGTCGATTTCGGCATCCTGTCGCTGCACCTTGCCGGCGCGGCCTCGATCCTC
>PNLY01000049.1 GCA_013823325.1 Methylobacterium sp. | reverse complement strand
TTTGCCCTGGCCGTAATGCAGCATGCCGCCCGGCGCGAAGCGCTCGCGCAGGCGCCGGATCAGCACGTCGGCGCGCTCGCGCTTGGTCGGGCCGACCGCGGCGGTGTTCCATTCCTCGCCGGTCTGGTCGTCGATCGAGACGAAGGTCGGCTCGCCGCCCATGGTCAGCCGGACATCCTGCGCCTGGAGATCGGCCTCGACCTGTTCGCCGAGCGCGTCGAGCTCGGTCCAGGACGAGTCGGAGAAGGGCAGGGTGATGCGCGGCACCTCATGGACGCGCGTCACGCTCATGTCGAAGGTGAACTGCGTCTCGGCATAGCTCGCCAGGCCGCTGACCGGCG
This sequence comes from Methylobacterium sp., assembly GCA_013823325.1. Lineage (GTDB taxonomy): Bacteria > Pseudomonadota > Alphaproteobacteria > Rhizobiales > Beijerinckiaceae > Allobosea > Allobosea vestrisii. Next base: position 40,530 of record PNLY01000049.1, on the reverse strand, counting down.
CGGCCGAGCGGTAATGCGGCGTCGCCGCCAGCGGCAGGTGACCCTCGCCGGTGAGCAGGCCGGAGGTCGGGTCGAGCCCGATCCAGCCGGCGCCGGGGATATAGACCTCGGCCCAGGCGTGCAGGTCGGTGAAGTCCTTGTCGGTGCCGCGCGGGCCTTCGAGCGGATCGATGTCCGCTTTCATCTGGATCAGGTAACCGGAGACGAAGCGGGCGGCGAGGCCGAGATGGCGCAGGATCTGGACCAGCAGCCAGGAGCTGTCGCGGCAGGAGCCGGATTGGATCGCCAGCGTCTGCTCGGGCTCCTGCACGCCCGGCTCCATCCGGATGCCATAGGCGATCATCTGCTGCAGGCGGGCGTTGAGGTCGACGATGAAATTGACGGTATTGGTCTTCTCGCGCGGGATCGTCGCCAGCAGTCCGGCGAGCAGCGGCCCGGCCTCCTCCTTGACCAGATAGGGCGCGAGCTCGTCGCGCAGTTCCTCGGGATAGGCGAAGGGGAATTCCTCGGCCTCGGCGGCGACGAAGAAGTCGAACGGGTTGATGATCGAAAGCTCGGTGACGAGATCGACCTCGATGCGGAACTCGGTCACCGGCTCCGGAAAGACATAGCGCGCCAGCCAGTTGCCGTTCGGATCCTGCTGCCAGTTCACGAAATGCTCTGCCGGCGAGACCTTGAGCGAATAGCTCTTCACCGCCGAGCGGGAATGCGGCGCCGGGCGCAGCCGGATGATCTGCGGGCCGAGCGTGACCGGTCGGTCGTAGCGGTAATGGGTGAGGTGGTGCAGTGCGGCGATGATGGCCAAGAGCGGGGACCCTGTTTTTGCCACGGGCCGGGCTGGCCGCTACCGGTACGATAGCGGCAGGGACAGGCGGGGCAAGCCCGTTCCTGCGCAGGAATGCGCCGGCAATTCAGGCTGTTGCGCAACAAGAGTGCATGCTGCGCGCCATCTCTCGAACTCTGCTTCGCCCCCGCTGGACATCGAACACAATCTGGCCACAGAGTGCGCCCCAACGGGCGCCCGGGAGTGCCCGCAGACCACACAATGGGGATTTCCATGCGTCACGTAGCGAAACTGATGGCGGCTTCCGCCTTCGCCGCCCTGCTGGCGAGCGCCGCTTTGGCCCAGACGCCCAAAGACACCATCGTCATGGCCAAGCAGATCGACGACATCATCACGCTCGATCCCGCCGAGGCCTTCGAGTTCTCAGGCGTCGAGGTCGTCACCAATCTCTATGACAAGCTGATCGGCGTCGATCTCAAGAACAACAATGCGCTGGTGGGTGAGCTCGCCGAGAGCTGGACCGTCAGCCCCGACAACCTGACCTACACCTTCAAGCTTCGGCCGGGCGTCAAGTTCCACTCCGGCAACCCGCTCACCGCCGCCGACGTGGTCTATTCTTTCCAGCGCGCGGTGACGCTCAACAAGTCGCCGGGCTTCATCCTCACGCAGTTCGGCCTGAACAAGGACACCGTGCTCGACAAGGTCAAGGCGGCCGATGACAACACCGTCGTCATCACTGTCTCGAAGCCGTTCGCACCGAGCTTTTTCCTGAACTGCCTGACCTCGGGCGTCGCCTCGATCGTCGACTCCAAGCTGGTCAAGGCCAATGAGAAGGACGGCGACTGGGGCAATGGCTGGCTGAAGCTCGCCTCGGCCGGCTCCGGCGCCTACAAGGTCCGCGCCTACCGTCCGAACGAGCAATATGCGCTCGACGCCAATGAGGGCTGGTACAAGGGCGCGCCGAAGACCAAGCGCATCATCGTGCGCCATGTCGCCGAGCCGGCCTCGCAGCGCCTGCTGCTGGAGAAGGGCGACATCGATATCGCCCGCAACCTCTCCAAGGACCAGCTTGCCGCGGTCAAGAGCAACGCCAACATCAACATCATTCAGGGCGACAAGGGCTACATCCTCTATCTCGGCCTGAACCAGAAGAACCCGAACCTCGCCAAGCCCGAGGTGCGCGAAGCCCTGAAATGGCTGGTCGACTACGACGCGATCGAGAAGAACATCGTCGAGGGCACCTATAAGGGCCACGAGTCCTTCCTGCCCAAGGGCTTCCTCGGCGCCATCGACGACAGGCCCTACAAGCTCGATGTCGCCAAGGCCAAGGAATTGCTCGCCAAGGCCGGCCTGCCGAACGGCTTCACCGTCACCATGGACACCCGCTCGGTCAACCCGATCACCGATATCGCCCAGGCGATCCAGTCGACCTGGGCCCAGGCTGGGATCAAGCTCGAGATCCTGCCGGGCGACGGCAAGCAGACCCTGACCAAGTACCGTGCCCGCACTCACGACATCTATATCGGCCAGTGGGGTCCGGATTATCTCGACCCGCACACCAATGCCGAGACCTTCGCCATCAACGAGGATAATGGCGAGGACGCCAAGTCGAAGACGCTGGCCTGGCGCAATGCCTGGGACATCCCGGAGATGACCAAGATCACCCAGGCCAATGTCCTCGAAAGCGACGCGAGCAAGCGCGCCGCCGTCTACGGCACTCTGCAGCGCGACCACCAGAAGGTCTCGCCCTTCGTCATCATGTTCCAGCAGATCGAAGTCTCGGCGCAGCGCAAGGGCGTCGCCAACTGGGTGATCGGACCGAGCTCCGACACCAATTTCTACGCTCCGATCACCAAGAACTGAGGCATCCGCCAGAGGAACCCGTCGTAGCCCCCACCAGGCTGCGGCGGGTTCTTGCTTTGCCGTCCCGTGCGGGCGGGCGTTGCCCCCAAGAACAAGAAAGGACGGAGCCGACGATGGTCGCCATCAGCGCACCGACTCCCCCCGCCCCGCCGCGCGCCAAGAGCCGCGCCGCCCGCTGGGCCAAGATCCTCGGCCGCGAGCTGACCACGGTCGCGATCACCATTTTCGGCCTGCTGCTGGTCACCTTCCTGATCGCCCGGGTCATGCCGATCGACCCGGTGCTCGCCGTGGTCGGCGACCGCGCTCCGGCCGATGTCTACGACAAGGCGCGCCTCGCCCTCGGCCTCGACAAGCCGTACTGGCAGCAATTCGCCACCTATATCGGCAAGGTCTTCACCGGCGATCTCGGCACTTCCGTGCTGACCGCCCAGAAGGTGACCGAAGACATCAAGACGGTCTTCCCGGCAACACTGGAGCTGGCGACGCTCGGTACGCTGATCGGCGTGGCGCTTGGCGTCCCGCTCGGCATCCTAGCTGCGGTCAACCAGGGCCGCTGGATCGACCAGATCGCTCGCGTCATCGGCCTGATCGGCTATTCGATCCCGGTGTTCTGGCTCGGCCTGATGGGGCTCCTGCTGTTCTACGCCAAGCTCGGCTGGGTCGCAGGGCCCGGTCGCCTCTCGGTCGCCTATCAGGACTTCGTCACGCCGGTGACCGGCCTCGTCATGCTCGATGCCGCCATGCAGGGCGAATGGGAGGCGGTGGTGGATGCCTTCTGGCACCTGATCCTGCCGGCCTCCGTGCTCGGCCTGCTCTCGGTCGCCTATATCAGCCGGATGACCCGCAGCTTCATGATCACCGAGCTGCAGCAGCAATATGTCGTTGCGGCCAGGGTGAAGGGCCTCTCGGAATGGCGTGTCGTCTGCGGCCATGCGCTCGGCAACGCCTTCGTGCCCTTGGTCACCGTGATCGCGCTCTCCTACATGCATCTGCTCGAAGGCTCGGTGCTGACCGAGACGATCTTCGCCTGGCCGGGCCTCGGCCGCTATATCACCAATGCGCTGCTCAACGCCGACATGAACGCGGTGCTCGGCGGCACGCTGGTGGTCGGCGCCGTCTTCATCGCGGTCAACCTGTTCTCCGACATCCTCGGCCGGCTGGCCGACCCGCGGGCGCGCTGAGGAGGCTGGCCATGACCGATCAAACCGCCACCTCCGTCACCTGGCACGCCTGGCTGACCACGACCTCGCCGGAATCGCGCCGGCAGGCCAAGCTCGGCCAGCTCTACCGGCAATGGCTCGCCTTCAGGAAGAACCCGGCTGCCGTGGTCGGCCTGGTGATCGTGCTGGCGCTGCTGCTGCTCGCAGCCTTCGCGCCGCTGATAGCGCAGCACGATCCGTTGGCGCAGGCGCTCGACCAGCGCCTGCTGGCGCCCTCGGCCAAGCACTGGTTCGGCACCGACGCGCTCGGCCGCGACATCTTCAGCCGCGTGGTCTACGGCACCCGCGTCACGCTTGTGATCGTCATGCTCGTGGTCATCACGGTCGGGCCGCTCGGCCTGCTGATCGGCTGTGCCGCCGGCTATTTCGGCGGCTGGGTCGACACCGTCTTGATGCGCATCACCGACGTCTTCCTCGCCTTCCCGCGCCTCGTGCTGGCGCTCGCTTTCGTCGCCGCGCTCGGGCCGGGCCTGGAGAACGCCGTCATCGCCATCGCCTTCACCGCCTGGCCGCCTTATGCGCGCGTCGCCCGCGCCGAGACGATGATCATCCGCAATGCCGACTACATCTCGGCGATGCGCCTGCAGGGCGCCAGCCAGATGCGGATCGTGCTGAAGCATGTCGTGCCGATGTGCGTGCCCTCGCTGATCGTGCGCACCACCTACGACATGGCCGGCATCATCATCATCGCTGCCGGTCTCGGCTTCCTCGGCCTCGGCGCCCAGCCGCCGATCCCGGAATGGGGCGCGATGATCTCGACCGGCCGCGAGCAGATCTTCGACCAGTGGTGGGTCGCGACCTTCCCGGGCATCGCCATCTGCGTGGTCGCGCTCGGCTTCAACCTGCTCGGCGACGGGCTGCGCGATGTGCTGGATGCGAGGTGAGCACCATGGCTGACGCACCTCTGCTGACGCTCGACGACCTGCGCGTCGACTTCCACACCCCGACCGGCATCGTGAATGCCGTGCGCGGCCTCTCCTTCACGCTTGGCCGCGAAAGGCTCGGCATCGTCGGCGAATCCGGCTCCGGCAAGTCGATGACCGGCCGCGCCATCCTCGACCTGATCCCGCACCCCGGCGTTGTCACGGCGAAGCGGATGGAGTTCCGCGGCAAGGACCTGACGACCATGGACAAGGCGAGCCGCCGCAAATTGCGCGGCCGCCATATCTCCATGGTGATGCAGGATCCCAAGTTCTCGCTGAACCCGGTCCAGACCGTCGGCGACCAGATCGCCGAGGCCTATCGCGTCCACCACAAGGCGAGCGCCCGCGAGGCCAAGGAGCGCAGCCTCTCGATGCTCGAGGCCGTGCAGATCCGCGAGCCCGGCCGCGTCTACGATCTCTATCCGCACGAGGTCTCCGGCGGCATGGGCCAGCGCGTGATGATCGCGATGATGCTGATCGCCGAGCCGGAGATTCTGATCGCCGACGAGCCGACCTCGGCGCTCGACGTCACCGTGCAGTTGCAGGTGCTGAAGATCCTCGACGACCTCGTCACCATCCGCGGCATGGGGCTGATCTTCATCAGCCATGATCTGCATCTGGTGAAGTCGTTCTGCGACCGGGTCATCGTCATGTATGGCGGCAAGGCGATGGAGACGCTGCCGGCCGGCGAGCTCGACCGGGCCCAGCATCCCTATACGCGCGGCCTGCTCGGCTGCCTGCCCGATCTCGACCATCCACGCGAGAAGCTCGCCACCCTCAACCGCGACCCGGCATGGCTGGCATGAGCACGAACTCCGCGATCAACGTCGACAAGCTCAACGTCTCCTTCGGCGACTCGCATGTCGTGAAGGATCTCTCCTTCGCGGTCGAGCCGGGCGAGAGTTACGGCATCGTCGGTGAATCCGGCTCGGGCAAGTCGACCGTGCTGCGCGTCCTCGCCGGCCTCAACCGCGACTGGAGCGGCGAGGTCGACATCCTCGGCAAGCGCCAGCCCAAGATCCGCGACAAGGCCTTCTACCGCGCCGTCCAGATGGTCTTCCAGGACCCTTATGGCTCGCTGCACCCGAAGAAGACCGTCGACGACACCCTGGCCGAGCCACTCGCCATCCACGGCATCCGCGACGCTGAGGCGAAGATCAGCCGCGCCATGCAGGATGTCGGACTGCCGACCTCCTTCCGCTTCCGCTATCCGCACCAGCTCTCCGGCGGCCAGCGCCAGCGCGTCGCCATCGCCCGCGCGCTGGTGCTGGAGCCGACGATCCTGCTGTTGGACGAACCGACCTCGGCGCTCGACGTCTCGATCCAGGCCGAGGTGCTGAACCTGCTGCAGGCGCTGCGCCACGAGCGCAAGCTGACCTATATCCTGGTCAGCCACGACCTCGCCGTGGTCGGCCATATGTGCGAGCGGCTGCTGGTCATGCAGTTCGGCCGCGGCGTCGAGGAGATGACGGCGGCGACGCTCGCCGCCCGCGCCCCGCAGACGGCCTATGCCCAGCAATTGCTGACGGCGAGCGAGGGCTTCCGGCGGGCGGGGTAGCATCCCACCGTCATTCCGGGGCAGGCCGAAGGCCTGAGCCCGGAACCCAGAACCGATGTCCCTTGCCGTCAAGGCTCGGCACTCGACAGCCCCTTCGGACAGACCATCGGTTCTGGGTTCCGGGCTCTTCGCTGCGCGAAGCCCCGGAAAGACGGCGCTCATCGGCCTGTGCGCAAACCGTTTGGCAAGCGCCATACTTGGTCGCATTGTCGTCGCAGGATTCGGTTCGACTGGCGCGCTTTCCGATTGCCCCGGAATGGAGCGATCGACGAGAATTCGCGCCGACGGCGTGTCGGCCGATCAGGAGTATGCCGCCATGGACGCCATCGCTGAACGCCTGCTGAAGCCGGAGGCTGCGCCGGAGCGCACGCCGGTCCCGCCTTTCGACCTGGTGATCTTCGGAGCCGGCGGTGACCTTGCCTTGCGCAAGCTCTTCCCGGCGCTGGCCCAGCGCAACGAAGAGGGCGTGTTGCCGGAGGAGAGCCGCGTCATCGGCATCGTCCGCAGGCAGGAGGACGTCGAGGGCATCCCCAACGAGATCGCCAGCAAGCTCGCCGCCGCCGGCCTGTCGCCGGATCGCATTGCCGCCTTCCGCCGCCGCCTCACCATGGTGCTGCTCGATGCGGTCAAGCCCGAGACCTACGGAGCCTTGAAGGAGGCGCTCGGCGAGTCCCAGCGGGTGCGTTCCTTCTATCTCTCGACGCCGCCGGACCTGTTCATCCCGATCTGCGAGAACCTGGCGAGCTCCGGCATCCTGACGCCGACCTCGCGTGTCATCCTGGAAAAGCCGCTCGGGCGCGACCTCGCCTCGGCGCGCGAGATCAACGACGCCGTCGCCCGCATCCTGCCGGAGAGCCGGACCTACCGGATCGACCATTATCTCGGCAAGGAGACGGTGCAGAACCTGCTGGTGCTGCGCTTCGCCAACACGCTGTTCGAGCGCTCCTGGTCAAGTCGCGACATCGATAATGTCCAGATCACCGTTGCCGAGACGGTGGGCCTCGAATCCCGTGCCGGCTATTACGACAAGGCCGGGCATCTGCGCGACATGGTGCAGAACCATGTGCTGCAGCTGCTCTGCCTGTTCGCGATCGAGCCGCCGAACCAGCTCGAGGCCGACGCGGTCCGTGACGAGAAGGTCAGGGTGCTGAAGGCGCTGCGGCCGATCGTCGGCCCCGATGTGCAGCGCATGACCGTGCGCGGCCAGTACGGGCCGGGCGCGATAGACGGCCAGCGGGTCAAGGGCTATGCCGAGGAACTCGGCCATGTCTCCGGCACCGAGACCTTCACCGCGATCCGCTGCGAGCTCGACACCTGGCGCTGGGCCGGCGTCCCGATCTTCCTGCGCACCGGCAAGCGCATGGCGCAGCGCTATTCCGAGATCGCGGTCACCTTCAAGCCGGTGCCGCATTCGATCTTCGGCCGTGCCCCGGGCTGCGAGGAGCTCTATGCCAACCGCCTGATCATCCGGCTCCAGCCCAATGACGGCGTCCAGCTCCAGCTGATGATGAAGGTGCCGGGCTCCGGCAAGCTCAAGATCGTGCCGCGCCAGCTCGATCTGCGCTACGAGACCGCCTTCGACGTGCGCACGCCCGACGCCTATGAGCGCCTGCTCACCGATGTGATCCGCGGCGACCAGACCCTGTTCATGCGCCGCGACGAGGTCGAGCAGGCCTGGACCTGGGTCGATCCGATCCTCGCCGGCTGGCAGGACTATTACCCGCTGCCGCATCGCTATGCCGCCGGCTCCTGGGGGCCGTCGCAGGCGATCGGTCTGATCGAGCGTGAGGGCCGCTCCTGGGCCGATCCGGAGTTCGGCGAGTGAGCGCGGCGGGACCGCTCATCCGCCACCGCTTCGAGACACTGGCCGATGCTTCCGAAGCGCTGGCCGAAGCGGTCGCGATCCGGCTGCGGGCGCTCATCGCAGCGCAGGGCAGGGCGCTGGTCGCCGTGCCGGGCGGCAGCACGCCGGCGCGCTTCCTGGCCGCGCTCGGCGCGCATGAGCTGCCCTGGGAAAGCATCACGCTGATGCCGACCGACGAGCGCTTTGTCGCCCCCGACGATCAGGCCTCGAACGAGCGCATGATCCGCGCCGCCTTCGCGCCGCTGCGGGAAGGTCGGACTCCGTTCGTCTCTTTCCACAATGCCGGTGATGATCTCGCAGCGGCCGCAGCCAGTCTCGATCGTGTGCTCAAGGGCCTGCCGCCGCTCGATATCGTCGTCAGCGGCATGGGCGCGGACGGGCATGTCGCCTCGCTCTTTCCAGGCCAGACGGTGGCGCTGACCGCGCCAGCCTCGGTCCATGCCGTTGCCGCGACGCCTCCTGATCTGCCGCCGCGGCTCTCATTATCGCCGGCCCGGCTGCAGGGCGCCGGTCATGTCGCCCTGCTGATTTCCGGGCGGGAAAAGGACGAGGTGCTGGCCTCGGCGGTCGAATTGCCGGCGGCCTTTCCGGTCGGCCTGCTGCTCTCGCGCCCGCAGGGGCTCGACGTCTACTGGGCCAAGGCGTAAGCGAGGCGCGAAAGGAATTCTCCCGATGTCGATCGCTCCCGAAATCGCCCGCCTCAAGGCCTGCGCCGTCGTCCCCGTCGTCGTCATCGACGAGGCCGAGATCGCCGTGCCGCTGGCGGAGGCCCTGCTCGCCGGCGGCATCGACGTGATCGAGATCACCTTGCGCCGTCCGGCCGCGATGGCGGCGCTCGAGGTCGTGGCCAAGAGGGTGCCCGGTATCCTGCCGGTTGCCGGCACCGTGGTGACGCCGGCCCAGGCCGCCGAGGTCCATAATGCCGGCGCGCTCGCCGTGGTCAGCCCCGGCTTCACCGAGAGCGTCGACGAGGCCATGCGCAAGACCGGCCTGCCGTGGCTGCCGGGTGTCGCCACCGCCTCCGACTGCATGCGTGCCGTTTCGGCGGGCCGCCTGACCTGCAAGTTCTTCCCGGCCGAGCAGGCCGGCGGCGTCGCCGGCCTCAAGGCGCTGTCGGGCCCGTTCCCGCAGATGCAGTTCTGTCCGACCGGCGGCGTCTCGCTCGCCAATCTCGGCAACTACCTCGCTCTGCCGCAGGTGATCTGCGTCGGCGGCTCCTGGCTCGTCCCCTCCGACGCGGTCAAGAACCGCGACTGGGCGCAGGTGACGAAGCTCTCGCGCGAAGCCCGCGAGAAGGTCGCGGAGCTGCGCGGCTAATCCTCGTCCCGCACCGCGCTCCAGGCCAGTTCCTGCGTATAGGTGCGGATGTCGGCCGGCCAGCCCGCCGCCTGCCGGAAGAAGCCGACCTCGTCATTGACGAAGAGCGCCCGCGTCGCCTCCTCGAAGCCGGGCAGATTGCCGGCAAGCGCGTTCATGAAGCGATAGGCCGCCTCGCGGGCGATGCGCCCCTGCGTTTCGCCTCGGTCGCCGCGCCGCGCCTCGTCGATCAGGCGTCGCAGCGCCTGCGAGGCGCCGCCGGGCTGTGCCGACAGCCATTCCCAATGTCGCGGCAGCAAGGTCACCTCGCGCGCGACGACGCCGAGCTTTGGCCGGCCGCGCCCGCGCGGCTCGTCGCCCAGCCGCGCGACGATCTCGGCCGGCGTGCCGCGCAGATCGAGGTCGATCACGCGCCCGGTCGCGTCGTCGAAGGTCAGCAATGTAGCTTCGGGCCGCCCGTCTAAACGCTCCCGCACGGCGAGGGCGACCTCGGCCAGGCGGCCGCGGGCGAAGATGCTGCTGCCGTCGAAGGCGGTCGAAAGGCGGTCGGCGTCGGACATGGTCGGCTCCTGAGGGATGCCATAAAATACCCGGATAAAAACACTTGTGTCAATATTGCCCGGGTGATATTGACCGCGACCTCATTGAAGGAGGACGCAATGCGTCACGAGAACAGGAAGATCGCCGTCGCGGCCTATAAGGAGCGCAAGGTCGTGGCTGGCATCTATCTGCTGCGTTGCCTTGCGACCGGCGAACGCTGGGCCGGGCAGGCGCCGGACCTGTCGACGATCCAGAACCGCGTCTGGTTCACGCTGCGCCATGGCAGCCATCGCGGTCACAGCCTGCAGGCAGCTTGGAATGCGCACGGCGAAGACGCCTTCGCCTTCGAGGAGATCGAGCGTCTCGACGAGAAGGCGCTGGAAGCCGGCCGCGAGCGCGTCATGAAGGCGCGGCTGGCGCATTGGTGCGCGGAATTGGGGGCGCAGGCGGTGTGACGCGGCCGGCGTCATTCTCGGGGCGAAGCGAAGCGCAAACCCGAGAATCTCAGGACGAGAGGGCGTTGATCAGAGCCTCTTCCGGCCTGAGATGCTCGGGTCAAGCCCGACCATGACGTGCAACTCTAAGACCTAGCGCAGCCGCTCGACCACCAGATCCGCGATCGCGAGCGAGCTCGTCAGCCCTGGGCTCTCGATGCCGAGCAGGTTGACGAGTCCCGGCACGCCATGCACCGCCGGCCCGTCGATGCGGAAATCCACGATCGCCTCGGTCGGGCCGTGCAGCTTGGGCCGGATGCCGGCATAATCGGCGACGAGTGCACCGTCCGGCAGGCCCGGCCAATAGGTCCGGATCGCCGCGTAGAACTTTTCGGCGCGGGCGGGATCGACGACGAGATCCTGGTCATCATCGACCCATTCGACATCGGGCCCGAACTTGACCCGTCCGGCCATATCGATGGTGGCGTGGATGCCGAGGCCTGCCGCTTCCGGCACCGGATAGACCAGATGCGAGAAGGGCTGCTTGCCGAGCAGCGAGAAGTAGTTGCCCTTGGCGAAATACTGCTTGGGGATATGCGCTGCCGGGAAGCCGTCGAGCTTGCCGAGCAGGCGCGGTGCGCCATGGCCGGCCGCGTTCACCACGGTGTTCACGGTATAGGTCGCGGGATCGTCGCCACCGAAATCGACGCTGAAGCCGTCCGCCTCGCGGCGCCAGGCCAGGATCGGCGTGTTGAGCGCCAACGAGCCGCCGGCCGCCTCGCACTCGCCGAGCAGCGACAGCATCAGCGCATGGCTGTCGACCGTGCCGGTCTCAGGCGAGAACAGGGCAATCTCGCAGCTCACCTCGGGTTCCAGCGCCTTCGCCTCGGCGCCATCGAGCCAGCGCACCGAGTTCACGCCCGAAGCCTGGGCGCGCGCTGCGATCGTCTCCAGCGCCGGGCGCTGGCCGGCATAGGTGCCGACGATCAGCTTGCCGCAGGCCCTGTGCGGCAGGCCGCGCTCGCGCAGATAGGCGTAGAGGCGCTGGCGCCCCTCGACGCAGACCCGGGCCTTCAGTGAGCCGGGCGGATAGTAGATGCCAGCATGGATGACCTCGCTGTTGCGGGCCGAGGTCTGGGTGCCGATCCCGTCCGCGGCCTCGGCGATCACGACCTCGCGGCCAGCGAGCGCAAGCGCACGCGCCGTCGCGAGGCCGACAACGCCGGCCCCGATCACCAGGCAGTCGATGTCGCTCATGCCGAGCGCTGCGGCATCGCCATTTCGACCAGGCTCGCCCAATAGGTCATGCCCACGGGAATGGCCTTGTCGTTGAACTCATAGGCAGGGTGGTGCAGCCCGGCGGACTCGCCATTGCCCATGAAGATATAGGCGCCGGGACGCTCCTCCAGCATGAAGGAGAAATCCTCCGAGCCCATGGTCGGCGGCACCGTGGTGTCGATCGCCTCCTTGCCGAAGGCGCTCTTCGTCGCGCTGGTGACGAAGTCGGTCTGGCCGGCATGGTTGAAGGTGACCGGGTAGCCGCGCTCGTATTCGATCTCGAAGGTCAGGCCGAAAGCCTGGCAGGTGCCGGTGACGATCTCGCGGAAGCGCTTCTCGGCGAGGTCGCGCATCTCCGGCGAGAGCGAGCGGACCGTGCCCTTGATCACCGCATGCTGCGGGATGACGTTGAAGGCTTCGCCAGCCTGCAGCGCGGTGACCGAGACCACGACGGAATCGAGCGGATCGGCATTGCGCGAGGCGATTGTCTGCAGCGAGGTGACGATCTGGCAGGCGGAAACCAGCGGGTCGATCGTCTCGTTCGGCTTGGCGGCGTGGCCGCCGCGGCCTTCCAGCTTGATCAGGAAGCGGTCGGCTGCCGCCATCATCGGCCCCTTGCGGATGGCGAACTGGCCGATCGGCAGGCCGGGCATGTTGTGCAGGCCGTAGACCTCCTGCACGCCGAAGCGCTCCATCAGCCCGTCCTTGCACATCTCCCTGCCACCGCCGCCGCCTTCCTCTGCCGGCTGGAAGATCACGATCGCGGTGCCATCGAAGTCGCGGGTCTGCGCCAGATACTTGGCGGCGCCGAGCAGCATGGCGGTGTGGCCGTCATGGCCGCAGGCGTGCATCTTGCCGGGCACGGTCGAGCGGTGCTCGAGATTGGTCTCCTCATGGATCGGCAGCGCATCCATGTCGGCGCGCAGGCCTATGACCTTGCCGGAATCCTGGCCCTTGCCCTTGATCACGCCGACCACGCCGGTGCGTCCGATCCCGGTGACGACCTCGTCGACGCCCCACTCCTTCAGCTTCTCGGCGACGATCCCGGCGGTGCGCTGCACGTCGAACAGCAGCTCGGGATGGCGGTGGAAGTCGCGGCGGATCGCGCTGATCTCGGGCTCGATCGCGGCGATGAGATCGGATTTGGGCATGATGTCCTCGACGGGTCGCTGCTTTGCAGGAAACGGGTTGCCAGGCGCGCACGCTAGCCCGGAGCCATGCGTCCTGTCCAAGCCGATTGCGGCATGAGGGGTGGGAGGCTGGCGAATGCGTCGCGTCCGCCTGTCCACATCGCTGCGAAAGCGTTAAGAGCGGCGAAGCCGGAGGCAGTAGCTCCGGACGATTCCGAGCTGACGAGTGCTGCCATGTCCGAGGCGAACACCATCCGCGATGTCACCATCCCGGAGCTGCCGAACCATTATCGCGGCAAGGTCCGCGAGAACTACGACCTGCCGGACGGGCGCCGGATCATCATCGCGACCGATCGCCTGTCCGCCTTCGACCGCGCCATCGCCTGCATCCCGTTCAAGGGCCAGGTGCTGACGCAGACGGCGCGCTTCTGGTTCGAGCACACCGCCGACATTTGCCCCAACCATGTCCTCGACTATCCCGACCCGAACGTCGTGGTCGGCAAGAGGCTCGACATACTCCCGGTGGAGATCGTGGTGCGCGGCTATCTCGCCGGCACCACCGGCACCTCGATTCTGACCATGTACAAGCAGGGCCAGCGGGAGATGTACGGCGCCCGCTTCCCGGAGGGGCTGCGCGACAACGAGGTGCTGCCGCAAGCGATCATCACCCCGACGAGCAAGGCCTTCGACGGCGGCCATGACGAGCCGCTCTCGCCGGCTGAGATCCTGGAGCAGGGCCTGCTGACCAAGGCGCAATGGGAAACGCTCTCGGACTACGCGCTGAAGCTGTTCGCCCGCGGCCAGACGCTCGCCGCCGAGCGCGGTCTGATCCTCGCCGACACCAAATACGAATTCGGCACCGATGCCGAGGGCCGGATTATCCTGGCGGACGAGATCCACACGCCCGATTCAAGCCGCTACTGGTTCGCCGGCAGCTACCGCGAGCGCTTCGCGAGAGGGGAGAAGCCGGAGAGCTTCGACAAGGATTTCGTGCGCAACTGGGTCGCGGCGCGCTGCGACCCCTATAACGAGCCGATCCCGGAGATTCCGGACGAGCTGATCGAACAGACCTCGCAGGTCTACATAAAGGCGTTCGAGACGATCACCGGCAAGGCCTTCGAGCGGCCGGCGGCGGACGTGGCGCCGCTGGAGCGGATCCGGTGGAACCTGGCGCGCTATTTCTGAGGCGGATTGCAGTTCGGCCGCCACAGGCGGATGCCACGGAACAGCCGCAGTGCGCGCGCGTTAATGGATGACCGTCCTTGTCGCCGAGGGAGGCCGCCATGCGCCGCCTGATCGTTCTCGCCGCTTCGCTCGTTCCTCTGCTTGCCTTCTCAGCCAATGACGTCTCGGCGCAAGCCTTGAGCGGCGGTGGCTTCCATGGCGGCGGCGCCCGCATGGGCGGGGCCTTGAGCGGGGGAGGGCGGGCTCTCTCAGGCGGGGGCTTCGGCGGCTACCGCGCTGGTCTGGCAGGAGGAGGCTACGGCTTTCGTGGCGGCTACTACCGGGGTGGCGGTGGCTGGGGTTATCGGCCGGGGCGCTGGTATGGTGGTGGCGGCTATTACGGGCGCCCAGGCTACTGGCGGCGCGGCTATTATGGTGGCGGTTGGGGCTGGGGTGCCGGAGCTCTCGCCGCCGGTGCCATTCTCGGGAGCGCTGCGGCCTATCCCTATTATTACGGCGCGCCCTATTACGACGAGCCAGCCTATTATTACCGCCGGCCCTACTACGCCGCTCCGGTCTCGTCGGGCGTTGGCGACTATTGCCAGACCCCGGTCCGGACCTGCCAGCTGATCAATCCGTCCAATCTTGGTGGAGGCTGTTCCTGCCGTGTCGCCGGTGGGCGGGCTCGAGGTACTGTCATTCCCTAGGAGTGTGCGGACCCATCCGGAGGCGCGCCGATGACCGGCGCGCCTTTCATTTGTCTCACACCCCGAACTCCTGCCGCCAGCGTTCGATGTCGTCGAGCGCGACGTTCGAGCCGCACAGCACCAGTGCGACCCGCTCGCCCGGCTTGAACTGATCCTTGCGCGCCATCGCCGCGGCCACCGTGCAGGACGCTGCCGGTTCGAGCAGGACGCGCCCGTTCTGCAGCACCCAGACCAGCTCGCGCACGGCCTCCGCATCGGGCACCACCACGATCTCCTCGAGGAACTGGCGCGCCGCAGCCATGGTCCTCTCGGTCGCGAAGGGCGCGCCGAGCGTGCGCGCGATCGAGGTCGGGCGGATCGGCACCGGCTTTCCGGCTTCGAGCGCCTGCGTCATCGTGGTGGCGCCCTCGGTCTCGACGCCATGGATGCGGACCGCCGGGTCGAGCCCCTTCAGCGCCGCGCCGACGCCGGCCGAGAAGCCACCGCCGCCGATCGAGATGAAGACATGGTCGATCCGCCCGCCGGCATCGGCCGCGAGTTCGAGGCCGACCGTGCCATGGCCGGCGATGATCGCCGGGTCGTCATAGGAGTGGACATGGGTCATGCCCTTGCCCTCGTACTCCTCCGCCTTGGAGAAGGCGGCGAGCGCGTCCTCGCAAAGCTCGACCTCGCCGCCGGCTTCCTGCGTCAGGCGGATGTTCAGCGGGGCGACGTTCTTCGGCATCAGCACCAGCGCCTTGATGCCGAGCATGCTGGCGACCAGCGAGACGGCGATGGCGTGGTTGCCGCCGGAGACGGTGACGACGCCGCGCGCCCTCTCGGCTTCGGAGAGGCCGAGCAGCTTGTTGTAGCAGCCGCGGACCTTGAAGGAGCCGGCGAGCTGCAGGCTCTCGACCTTGACCACGGTCTCGACGCCGAGCCTGGCGGAGAGGCCGGCGCTCATGAAGGTCGGCGTGCGCCGGACCTTGCCGGCGATTCGGGTGGCGGCGGCCTGGATGTCGGCGAGGGTGACGTCGAAGTTCATGGCGGACTCACGGAGCTTCTTGCTTGGCCGGCACATGAGCGCGCCGGGTGCAGCCCGGTCAAGCGCCCAGAAGTGATTGACGACAGGCAATGCCAGCTTAGCCTGCCGGCACGGTTCCTGCCTCTCGGCCTATTTCTGGAGATTTTCACCCGTGCGTTATTCCCCCAAGGAGATGCTGGCCAAGCTGGTGTCGTTCAACACTGAGTCCTGGCGCAGCAATCTCGATCTGATCCATTTCTGCCGCGACTATCTCGCCGCGCACGGCGTCGAGAGCACGATCGTGCCGAGCCCGGATGGACAGAAGGCCAATCTCTACGCGACCGTGGGCCCCAACGTCGAAGGCGGCGTCGTCCTCTCCGGCCATACCGACGTCGTCCCGGTCGAGGGCCAGGATTGGAGCTCCGATCCGTGGACGCTGACCGAGCGCGACGGCAAGCTCTATGGCCGCGGCTCTTGCGACATGAAGGGCTTCGATGCGATCGCTCTGGCGCTGGTGCCGGAGATGCTGGAGGCCGGGCTGAAGCGGCCTTTCCACATCGCGCTCTCCTATGACGAGGAGGTCGGCTGCATCGGCGCCGCGATCATGATCGACGCGATGGCGGCGGCGGGTCTGAAGCCGTCGGCGGTGATCGTCGGCGAGCCCTCGATGATGCAGGTCGTCACCGGCCACAAGGGCGGCACGCGCATGAAGACGACGGTGCGCGGCCATGCCGTGCATTCGAGCCGCGTCGATATCGGCGTGCCCGCGGTGATGGTCGCCGGCAAGCTGATTGCCTGGCATGACGAGGTCATGCAGGAGAACAAGGCGAAGGCGCAGCCCGGTATCCCGTTCGAGCCGCCCTATTCGACGCTGCATGTCGGCGTCGTCGCCGGCGGCACCGCGGTCAACATCACCGCCGAGCATGCCAGCTTCAGCCACGAGGTCCGGGTCATGCCCGGCGACGATACGGACTATGTCGCGCGCTACCGGGCGAAGATCGCTGAGCTCGAGGGCCCGATGAAGGCGATCGCGCCCGAAACCGGTATCACCATGGAGATCACCTCGCAGACGCCGCCGCTGGCGCCGGAAAAGGAGGGAGCTGCCGAGACGCTCTCCCGTCGCATCACCGGCGACAATGCCAGCCACGTCGTCGCCTATGGCACCGAGGGCGGCCTCTTCCAGGCGGCGGGCTGGTCGACGGTGGTCTGTGGCCCCGGCGACATCGCCCAGGCGCACCAGCCGGACGAGTTCATCACCGTGGCCCAGCTCGACGCCGGGACCGCCTTCGTCCGCGCGTTGATCAAGGAACTGTCCCGCTGAGCGCGCGGGGCGGGGTGCTTCGTTGCAAGCGTTTGCCTCACTCTTCGCAGCTTCGTGCGCTGTATTAGTAAGATTCGCAACAAAGTTCGATCTGGAACGAAGTCGATCGGCCGCACTGGACGCGGGCTTCGAACCGTCATTAATCTGCCGCCTTCGTCGGCTTGCCGCCAAAATAAGCAGGTGGCCGGCACCGCTCCTGGGGAGGAGTGGTTTCCAACCAAACGGGAGCAGTCTCACATGTCGTTCAAGACCCATTGCCTGGCAGCCGTTGCCGCCCTGGCCTTGATGTGCGGGGCTGTGCAAGCCCAGACCTTGCGATACGCCAACCAGGGCGAGCTCAAGTCGCTCGACCCCTATACCGTCAACGAGACCACCACCAACGCCCATCTCGGCCACCCCTATGAGGGCCTGACCGCGCGCGGCAAGGACCTCAAGATCGAGCCCGCGCTCGCCGAGAAGTGGGAGATCTCGCCGGACGGCCTGAAGTGGCGCTTCTTCCTGCGCAAGGGCGTCAAGTTCCATGGCGGCGAGGACTTCACCGCCGATGACGTGATCTTCTCGGCTGATCGCGTCCGCGCCCAGGGCTCGAACTTCACTACCCGCATCCCGACCAGCGCCAAGTTCGTCAAGGTCGACGACCACACGGTCGACGTCATCCTGACCGCGCCGAACCCGATCCTGAACGCGCAGTGGGACACCTGGTACATCATGTCGAAGAAGTGGGCGGAGGCGAACAACGCCGTCGCCCCGACGCCTGCGGCCGCGACCACCCCGAGCCACGCCTCGCTCAACGCCAACGGCACCGGCCCCTACAAGATCGAGAGCCATCAGCCGGGCGTGAAGACTGTCTTCAAGCTCAACGAGAACTACTGGAAGAAGATCGAAGGCAACATCAAGGAGATCATCTTCACCCCGATCTCCTCGGATGCGACCCGCGTCGCCGCGCTGCTCTCCGGCGAGGTCGACGTGATCGAGCCGGTTCCGATCCAGGACATCCAGCGAGTCAACGCCTCCGGCAACGCCCAGGTCCTAACGGGGCCCGAGCTGCGCACCATCTTCCTCGGCTTCGACCAGACCCGCGACGAGCTGCTGGAATCGAGCGTCAAGGGCAAGAACCCGTTCAAGGACCCGAAGGTCCGTCAGGCCTTCTACCAGGCGATCGACATCGAGACGATCAAGAGCCGCGTCATGCGCGGACTCTCGACCCCGTCGCCGCTGATGATCGCGCCGGAGCTCTATCCGCATGCCGGCTTCACCCGGGCCAAGTTCGACACCGAGGCCGCCAAGAAGCTGCTCGCCGAGGCCGGCTATCCGCAGGGCTTCGAGCTCGGCATGGACTGCCCGAATGATCGCTACGTCAATGACGGCCAGATCTGCCAGGCCGTGGTCGGCATGCTCGCCCGCATCGGCGTCAAGGTGAATCTCAACGCCCAGCCCAAGGCGCAGTATTTCGCCAAGGTTCTGAAGCCGGGCGGCTACAAGACCTCGTTCTACCTGCTCGGCTGGACCCCCGGCACCTTCGACAGCCACAATGTCCTCTATGACATCCTGGGCTGCCGTGACGTCGCCGGCTCATCGCGCGGCGAGTCGAATCTCGGCAATTACTGCAACAAGAAGGTCGACGAGCTGACCGACAAGATCCTGGTCGAGTCGGATACCGCCAAGCGCAACGCCATGATCGGCGAGGCCTACAAGATGACTGTCGACGAGTTCGCCTACATCCCGCTGCACCAGCAGGCCCTGGCCTGGGGTGTGTCGAAGAAGGTGAAGCTTGCCCAGCGCGCCGACAACTCGGTGCTGCTCTACTACGCCACCAAGGAGCAGTGAGGGCCTGAGGGCGCGTAGGCGAGGAGCCAACGCGCCCTTTCTCTATCTGCAGCAGAGAGGCCGTTCCTGCGGAGCGGCTTCAGATTCCTTGTAAGGGCGACCATGCTCGCATTTGTCCTGCGCCGCCTGTTCCAGTCGCTGATCGTGATGCTGGCCGTCGCGCTCATCGCCTTCGCCATGTTCCGCTTCGTCGGCGATCCGGTGAACCAGATGGTCGGCGTCGACACGCCCCAGGAGCAGGTCGCGCAATTGCGCCAGACGCTCGGCCTCGACGAGCCGGTCGTGGTCCAGTTCGCGCGCTACATCTACAACGCCGCGCGGCTCGAATTCGGCGTCTCCTACCAGTTCCGCCTGCCGGTGATCTCGCTGCTGGGCGAGCGCGCCCCGGCGACGCTGGAGCTCGCCTTCATGTCGGCGCTGTTCTCGCTGCTCGTCGGCATACCGATGGGCGTCTACACCGCGTTGCGCCGTGACAGCTGGCTGGCGAAGATTTTCCAGACGGTCTCGCTGGTCGGCATCAGCCTGCCGACCTTCCTGATCGGCATCCTGCTGATCTACCTGTTTTCGGTCACGCTCGGCTGGCTGCCCTCCTTCGGGCGCGGCGAGGTGGTCAAGCTCGGCAATTGGTGGACCACCGGCCTCCTGACCGCCTCCGGCTGGAAAGCGCTGATCCTGCCTTCGATCACGCTCGGCCTGTTCCAGATGACGCTGATCATGCGTCTCGTCCGGGCCGAGATGCTCGAGGTGCTGCGCACGGACTACATCAAGTTCGCCCGCGCCCGCGGCCTCAAGACGCGCGCCATCCATTTCGGCCATGCGCTGAAGAACACGCTGGTGCCGGTCATCACCATCGCCGGCCTGCAGCTCGGCTCGATCATCGCCTTCGCCATCATCACCGAGACGGTGTTCCAGTGGCCGGGCATGGGCCTGCTCTTCCTCAAGGCGGTGCAGCAGGTCGATATCCCGATCATGGCCGCCTACCTCATGTTGATCTCCTTCCTGTTCGTCAGCATCAACCTGATCGTCGACCTGCTCTATGCGCTGGTCGATCCGCGCCTGCGCGCGACGATCGGGGCGCATTGAGGCCGGTCATGAGCGCGCAAACCGCTTCCCCCACGAAACAGCCGCCCTCGCTCTGGGCCCGCATCCTCGACAGCGACATCCTGGCGAGCTTCCTGCGCTCCAAGGTGACCATAGTCGCCGCGGTGATCGTGCTGGTGCTGTTCATCGGCGCCTTCTTCTCGCCCTGGATCGCGCCGACCAACCCGTTCGATCCGGCGACCGTCTTCCTCGCCGACGCCAACATCCCGCCGGCCTGGCAGCAAGGCGGCGACCCCAAGTTCATCCTCGGCACGGACGACCAGGGCCGCGACCTCTATTCGGCGATCCTCTATGGCCTTCGCGTCTCGCTGATCGTCGGCCTGCTCGGCGTCGCGTTGGCGGCGACGATCGGCATCACGCTCGGCCTGCTTGCCGGCTATCTCGGCGGCCGCGTCGACTCGCTGATCATGCGCATCGCCGACGTGCAGTTGACCTTCCCGGCGATCCTGATCGCGCTTTTGATCGACGGCGTCGTGCGCGGCATCTTCAAGCACGCCAACCGCGAGGACACCGCGCTCTATGTGCTGGTGATCTCGATCGGGCTCTCCTTCTGGGTGCAGTACGCCCGCACCATCCGCGGCTCGACCCTGGTCGAGCGCAACAAGGACTATGTCCAGGCCGCTCGTCTCGTCGGCCTGCCGGCGCCGCTGATCATGCTGCGCCATGTCCTGCCGAACGTGATCGGCCCGGTGCTGGTCATCCTGACCATCAACCTCGCGCTGGCGGTCATCACCGAGGCGACGCTCTCCTTCCTCGGCGTCGGCCTGCCGCCGACACAGCCCTCGCTGGGCACGCTGATCTCGATCGGCAACAAGTATCTATTCTCCGGCGACTGGTGGATCGTCACCTTCCCGGGCGTGACGCTCGCCGTGCTGGTGCTGGCGGTGAACCTGCTCGGCGACTGGCTGCGCGACGCCCTGAACCCGCGGTTGAGGTGAGCCGATGCCCGAGACCGTTCTCTCCGTCCAGGACCTCACCGTCGAGTTCGTCACCCGCCGCGGCACGCTGCGGGCGCTCGACAAGATCTCCTTCGACATCGCCCGCGGCGAAGTGCTCGGCGTCGTCGGCGAATCCGGCGCCGGCAAATCGGTCACCGGCTCGGCGATCATCGGCCTGATCGATCCGCCCGGCCGCATCGCCGACGGCAAGGTCGTGCTCTCCGGCGAGCGCGTCGACCATCTCCCGCCCGAGCAGATGCGCCGCGTCCGCGGCAAGCGCATCGGCATGATCTTCCAGGACCCGCTGACCAGCCTCAACCCGCTCTACCGGGTCGGCGAGCAGCTGGTCGAGACGATCCAGACCCATACCGACCTCAACGCGGCGGACGCCCGCAAGCGCGCCATCGCCTTGCTCGACGAGGTCGGCATCCCCGCGCCGGAACGGCGCATCGACGGCTATCCGCACGAATTCTCCGGCGGGATGCGCCAGCGCGTCGTCATCGCGCTCGCGCTCTGCGCCGAGCCGGAATTCATCATCGCCGACGAGCCGACCACGGCGCTCGACGTCTCCGTCCAGGCTCAGATCATCGGCCTGATCAAGCGCCTCTGCAAGGAGCGCGGCACCTCGGTGATGCTGGTGACGCACGATATGGGCGTGATCGCCGAGACGGCCGACCGGGTCGCGGTGATGTATGCGGGGCGCGTCGCCGAGATCGGTCCGGTGCGCGAGGTGATCAAGCACCCGCTCCACCCCTATACGCAGGGGTTGATGGGCGCGATCCCCTCGATCACCGGCGATGCCGAGCGGCTCGTGCAGATCCCCGGCTCGATGCCCAGGCTCTCCAGCATCCCCCGGGGCTGCGCCTTCAACCCGCGCTGCTCCAAGGTGTTCGACCGCTGCCGCATCGACCGGCCGGAGCTCATCGATGTCGGCGGCCACCAGGTCGCCTGCCATCTCTACGACAAGGCCAAGGCGCCGGCCGGCAAGACGGAGATCGCGGCGTGAGCGAGAAAGCCTTCGTCCAGGTCCGCGACCTCAAGCGCGTCTTCGACGTTTCCAAGCCCTGGCTCAACCGGGTGCTGGAACGCCAGGACAAGCAGTTCCTCAAGGCCGTCGACGGCGTCTCCTTCGATATCCGCAAGGGCGAGACCTTCGCGCTCGTCGGCGAGTCCGGCTCGGGCAAATCGACCGTGGCGCGCATGGTCGTCGGCCTGCTGAACCCATCCGGCGGCACGGTCTCGATCGACGGCGTCTCGATGTTCGACGCCAAGGCGGCGCAGGAGCGTCAGCGCCTGCGCAAGCGCATGCAGATGATCTTCCAGGACCCCTACGCCTCGCTCAATCCGCGCTGGCGCGTCGGGCGGATCATCGCGGAACCGATCCATGCCTTCGGCATCATCCGGGGCGAAGCTGCGGTCACTGAGCGCGTTGGCGAACTGCTCTCGCTGGTCGGCCTGCATCCCGACGACGGCAAGAAGTTTCCGCACGAATTCTCCGGCGGCCAGCGCCAGCGCATCGCCATTGCCCGTGCGCTCGCGTCCAATGCCGAGTTCATCGTTTGCGACGAGCCGACCTCGGCGCTCGACGTCTCCGTCCAGGCGCAGATCCTCAACCTGATGCGCGACCTGCAGGAGAAGTTCGGGCTGACCTATCTCTTTATCAGCCACAATCTCGCGGTGGTCCGGCACATGGCGACCCGCATCGGCGTGATGTATCTCGGCCGCCTGGTCGAGGTCTCCGACGGCAAGCAGCTCTTCGCCGCCCCGCGCCACCCCTATACCAGAATGCTGCTCGACGCGGTGCCGGACCTTGCCATGATCGGCAAGCCGCACGAGGGCGTGAAGGGCGAGATCCCGAACCCGATCAACCCGCCATCGGGCTGCACCTTCCATCCGCGCTGCCCGCTGGTCTTCGACCGTTGCCGCATCGAGAACCCGCCGGCGATCGACGGCGTCGCCTGCCATGCGGTGAATGCGGGCCGGGAAGCAGCGTAAGATTTTTTCAGGCGGTGCGCCGGCCGCTCGTGCTGAGCAACTCCCGGCCTTTTGCCGTGACCGTGACCAGCCTGGCTTGGCGCATGAGATAACCACGTTCGATTGCGTCCTCCCACACCGTCAGGCGCGGGCAGGCGGTGCGCCAGCTTTCCATGAGCTCGGCATGGCTACGCTCCTCGCGCGCAACCCATTCAACGAGATCGAGGATGAGCGGATCGTCTGCGGCAAGCATCGCGGCCTCGCTGTCCACCGGAGCCGGACGCGATGATAGTGCTCCGCGGCAGGCAGGAAAAGCCGCGCCTGCTTTTTTACTCTCCAGCCGGAATGTTCGGCGCTTTCGGTCGCCGGCCGAGCGGCGCCACCGGCCGCTCTGTGCGGTACTGACCGCGCGCGATCGCAGTGAACAGCAGCGCGACGGCGGTCAGCGTCATCAGCCACCAGGTCTGGAACGAGGCGAAGCCGAGCGCCGCCAGCGCGAAGGCGGTGACATAGGCCGCGACGCCGCCGGCAGCGAGCGCGCCCGGCATGCGGCCGGCGGCGCTGACCGCGAAGTAGAGGCAGAGCGCGGCTGTCGCCGCGCCGACAAGGCCAAGCTCGTACCAGGTCTCGAACAGGATCGTGGTCGGCACTTCCAGCGGCAGCGCCCCGGTGGTGCGCCCGCGCAGCACGGTGTCGAGCCCGTGTCCGGTGATCAGCTGCAACGGGCGGCTCGAGATGATGTCGGCCCAGATGTCGAGCCCGGTGCCGACCGTGCTGAACACTGCCGGCGAGAGTCGGAAGAACGGCAACAGCAGGAAGGGCAGGAGCGGGGCGAGCAGCATCAGCCCGGCCAGAATCCCAGCCATTAGCCTGGCTCCGACCATGCGATTGGCGCTGACCGCGCCGAAGGCGATCGCGCCGCAGAGCATCGCCATCGCCTCGCCATCTTCGATGCGCGACAGTGCGAGCAGGCCGACCACCAGCGCCAGGCCCAGCGCCGTCAATCCACGCTCGCGCGAGAGCAGCCAGGCGAGCGCCGGCCAGGCCATGATCAGCACGATGCTGACGCCGCGTTCGACGCTGCCGGCGGCATTGGCTGCGCGCGAATCGATCGGGCTCAGCGCCTCCGTCAGCAGCAGGCCGAGCGCGAAGATCGCGGCCGTGCCGGCGCCGAGCGCCGCGAGATTGAGATTGGAGGCGCGCATGCGCTCCGGCAGCGCGGCCGCCCCGGCGAAGCCGAGCGCCACGGCGAGGAAGAGATTGGCCGCCTTCTCTGTCGCCGAGCCGGTATAGGGGCTCCAGACCAGCGAGAGCACGGCCCAGCCGACCAGCGCCCACAGCGTCAGCCCGGCGCGGCTGAAGATCGACGCCCGGATGTTGCCGGCGAACCAGCGCGGTGCCTCGATCAGCGCGGCGATCGACAGAAGGATCACGCCGATCGGCACCAGCACCACGGCGGCGCGGCGCGAGACCAGCGAGGCCAGCGGCAGAGCGAGTGCCAGCGTCGCAAAGCCGATGCGGCGCAGCAGCAGCGCGGCGTCGGTCGCGGGATCGAGGGGCGTCTGGGCGTTCGGGCGGATCATGGGCAGGCGATGCTCGGCGAGCCGCCCCCGGCCGGGATGCCGGGAACAACCCAGCCCACCCTAGCGTCCGCTGCCGGGTTCGGCTGTAGGTGCGCTGCAACACTGGCAAAGCATCTCATGCAGATTGAAACACCTAAAGTTCGCTGGCTGCGCCCGCCGCTCCGTGGGATGAAGGAGCACCATGACTGCTCCGCTCGCCGCGATCGTCTATTCCTCGGGTTTTGCCATCGGCAGGCTGCCGCCGTGATGTTCGAGGTGCTAATGCCTGGCGCGAAGTGCCTCGGCCAGCACGCGAGGTCGTGATGGCTGCCGATCCTACAACCCTCGGCCTCCTGCTCGCCGGCGGGCTCGCTCGGCGCATGGGCGGCGGCGACAAGCCGCTGCACACCATCGCCGGCCGCAGCATGCTCGCTCATGTGATCGAGCGGCTCAGCTCCCAATGCGCCGGGCTCCTGCTCAACGCCAATGGCGACCCCGTCCGCTTTGCGGACTACGGCCTGCCCATCATCGCCGACGACGTGCCGGATTTCGCCGGGCCGCTCGCCGGCATCCTCGCCGGGCTCGATTGGCTCGCCACGAATCGGCCGGAGACGGAATGGCTGGTTAGCGTCGCCGCCGACACGCCCTTCATCCCGCGCGACCTGGTGGCGCGGCTGCATGCAGCGCGCGAAGAGGCCGGCGTGCCGCTCGCCTGTGCCGCTTCAGGTGGTCGGACCCATCCGGTGATCGGGCTCTGGCCGGTCTCTTTGCGCCAGGATCTGCGTCACGCACTCATGGTCGAAGACGAGCGCAAGGTCTCGCGCTGGGCGGCGCGCCATGGTGTGGCCATGGCCGAATGGCCGGCCGAGCCGGTCGATCCCTTCTTCAATGCCAACCAGCCGGACGAGCTCGCCGAAGCCGAGCGGCTCTATGCCATGCTCGGCAACGCCTGAAGCCGAAGAGGTTGGCCGCCTCTCGCGTCAGCTCTCCAGCAAGGCTTTCAAGCGCGCGAGGTCGGCCGCCACCCATTCGGCGTCGCGCGCGAATTCGTCATCGGTCATCTCCGGGCGCCTGAACAGCGTGAACATCACCTCGCTGCCGCTGCCATTGGCGAGTGTCCGCATCGGATTGTGCATCGGCGCGCCATGGTCAGGGATCACGGCGTGATCGAGCACGCCATAGCGATTGGGTTCGCTGAACATCACCCGCATCGGCCCCATCGGCGTCTTCGCATGATAGGTCATGCCTTCGACATGAACGAACGCGCCGCCGAGGCCCTCTGCCCATTTCGGGAAGTTCATGGGGTCGGCGAGGAAGCCGTAGACCTCCTCGACCGGCCGGTCGATTGCGATGCTGATATGGCGTGTCGGCAGGACGGGCATGATCGCCTCTCCGTCGTTTTCATCAATCGATATTAGAACATAACATGAACAAAATTTCCTGTCATCGCGGATCGGTGATGGGTCGTGCGCGAGCCCGCCGCGGATCGATCAAGAATCCGCCGGCTTCGCCCGGCCTCTTTCCCGGCGGCGACGGATGAGGAGATTCGCGATGGAGCACAGTATCGGCGTCGGCCTGACGGTTTTCGTGCAGCACGGACGGGAGCAGCAGGCCGCCGACTTCTACAGCGAGGCCTTCGAAGCGCGGCAGCTCCGCAAGCACAGGGTCGATGGCGAGCTTGCCGGGGTCGAGATGCTCATCGGCGCAACGCGGGTGTCCGTCGCCGGCTCCAACCCGCGCCGCGAGGAGGAGCCGTCCTATGGCGGCCCATTCTTCCCCAAGGCGGCCGGCGCGGTCAGCACGATCATCCAGCTGACGGTGCCCGATATCGAGGCCTGCTTTGCACAGGCGATCGTGGCCGGGGCGGCGCTGCGCGACCGCGTCCAGACCGATGTCGAGGGGCGACGGGTCGCCTCGCTGTTCGATCCGTTCGGCCATATCTGGGTGCTGATCGAGCGGCAGGCGGAAATCACGGCTGTCAGCTCCGATCAACGCGCCGTGCACGCTGATCGGCCTGTCAGCCGGGCACTGCGAGCTTAGCCTCGGAGCCGGCCGGTCTCACTCGATCACGATCCGCGGCGCGGCCCGGGCCGGTCCGGACAGGCCGGCCTTCACCTGCCGCGCCAGGGCGACATAAGCCTTGGCGTGGGGGCTGTCGGGGTCGCTCGCCACGATCGGGCGGCCGCCATCGGAGGTCTCGCGGATCGGCATGGCGAGCGGAATCTCGCCGAGGAAGGGCACATGGAGGCGCTCCGCCTCGTGCCGCGCCCCGCCATGGGCGAAGATATCGGAGCGGTGGCCGCATTCCGGGCAGATGAAATAGCTCATGTTCTCGACGATGCCGAGGATCGGCACCTCGACCTTCTTGAACATGGCGACGCCGCGGCGGGCATCAAGCAAGGCCAGGTCCTGCGGCGTCGAGACGATCACGGCCCCCGCGAGCGGGGTCTGCTGCGCCATGGTGAGCTGGGCGTCGCCGGTGCCGGGCGGCATATCGACGACGAGCACGTCGAGCTCGCCCCAGGCGACTTCGCGCAGCATCTGGGTGATCGCCGAGATCACCATCGGCCCGCGCCAGATCATCGGCGTTTCCTCGTCGATCAGGAAGCCGATCGACATGATCTTCAGGCCATAGGCCTCCATCGGCGCCAGCGTGCGGCCCGAGACCAATCGCGGCTTGCCGGTGATGCCGAAGATCTTCGGAACCGACGGGCCGTAGATATCGGCATCGAGCACGCCCACCTTGAGGCCGAGGGTCGCCAGGCCCACGGCGAGGTTGGCGGTGGTGGTCGACTTGCCGACGCCGCCCTTGCCGCTCGCCACCGCGATGATCTGCTTGACGCCGGGAATGCCGGCGGCCTTCGGCACCGGCCCGCCGGGGCCGGGTTGGCCATGCGCCTGCCGGCGCGCTTCCGCCGCCTGTGAGGGCGGGCGGCCCGGCGCCTTGTCGGCGGTGAGCCCGACGAGCACCTGCGTCACGCCGGGAATGCCGCCGACCGCGCTCTCGGCCGCCTTGCGCACCGGCTCCATCGCATTTGCCTCGGTCGCGTCGATGCCGATCGCGAAGATCACCTTGCCGCCGTCGATCAGGATGTCGCCGACGCGGCCGGAGGCCGCGAGCGATTGCCCGCTCGCCGGCAGCTTCACCAGTTCGAGCGCGCGCAGGACGTCGTTTTGCGAAAGGGCCACGATCTGGGCTCCGATTGTTGCGCGGACTAGGCCGCGGCCTTGCGGATGTGGAAGGTCAGGAGCCGGCCCTCGGTGCTGCTGTGTTCGAGCAAGGCGCTGCTTTCCCGGACGAGATTGGGGATGTCGATGGCGGCCATCGGGTCGGTGCACTCGACGACGAGCAGCGCGCCCGGCGCCGCGCCGAGCAGTGCCTTGCGCACGCGCAGGGTCGGGTGCGGGCATTTGAGGCCGCGTAGATCGAGAGGGATCGACATCATCTCGCGTGTCATATGATGGCTTTTCGTGCAGCGGCAACAGCCCCCTCTGCCGCAGAGCCGATCCGCGCCGGTGCACGACACGCGTGGCGGGCGACCTTGACCGTCCGAGCCGATTTGCACGATGACAGCCGGGCGCATCCTGCGCCAGGCTTTTGTCTTTTGAGGAGCTCCCTGTCGATGCGCGTAATCGGACTGGCGGGCTGGAGTGGGGCCGGCAAGACGACCCTTCTCACGAAGCTGATCCCGGAGTTCCATCGCCGCGGCATCATGGTCTCGACGATCAAGCACGCACATCACGCCTTCGATCTCGACACGCCCGGTAAGGATTCCTGGGCGCATCGGCAGGCCGGCGCCTCCGAGGTGCTGATCTCCTCGGCCAAGCGCTGGGCCTTGTTGCACGAACTGCGCGACGAGCCGGAACTGGGGCTGCCTGAGCTGCTGGTGCGGCTGTCGCCGGTCGATCTCGTCCTCGTCGAGGGTTTCAAGCGCGATCCGCATGTAAAGCTCGAGGTCTATCGCGCTGACAACGGCAAGCCGCCCTTGCATCCGGACGATTCCAGCATCGTCGCCATCGCCAGCGATGCGCCCTTTCCGGATGCCGGCCGGCTGGTGATCGGGCTCGACGACGTGCCCGCCATCGCCGATTGTCTCTTCGCCAAGGCGCAGCCGCTGGGCGCGGTGCTGGCCCGGGCGAAAGAGGACTTGTGACGATGGCGCAGCTCAGCACGCATGCCGACGGCCTCGTGCTGACGATCGAGCAGGCGGCCGAGCGCGCCGCGGAGCGCGTCGCGGCGGTGGCGGGTATCGAGACTGTTGCGCTCGCCGCGGCAGACGGCCGCGTGTTGGCGCAGGATGTCGTCGCGCCGCTCGACCTGCCGCCTTTCGCCAATTCGGCTGTCGACGGCTACGCAGTCCGCTTCGCCGATCTGGCGGCGTCCGGGGAAACGCGGCTGCCGGTCTCCGGCCGGGTCCCGGCCGGCACTGACGCGGCCGGCGTCACGACGGCGGGGATGGCCGTGCGCGTCTTCACCGGCGCACCGATGCCGCCCGATGCCGATACCGTCTTCATGCAGGAGGACGTCAAACTGGAGGCCGGCACCGTCCTCCTGCCGGCCGGGCTGAACCGCGGCGCCAATGCCCGGGCGGCAGGCGAGGATTTGCCGCGTGGCCAGACCGCGCTCGCGGCCGGCCGATGCCTGCGCCCGCAGGATCTGGCGCTGCTCGCCGCGCTCGGCGTGACCGAGGTCGCGGTGCGCCGCCGCGTGCGGGTCGCGATCTTCTCGACTGGGGACGAACTCAGCGAGCCGGGCGTGAGCCTGTCGCCTGCGGGCATCTATGACGCCAATCGCAGCCTTCTGCGCGCGCTCGTCGCCCGTGCCGGGGCGGAGATCGTCGATCTCGGCATCCTCGGGGACGAGCCGGAGAGCCTCGCCGAGCGCCTGCGCGAGGCGGCTGCGGACTGCGACCTGATCCTGACCTCAGGCGGCGTCTCGGCCGGCGAGGAGGACCACGTCAAGGCGGCGGTCGAGCGGGCCGGCGAGCTCGCCTTCTGGCGCGTCGCGATCAAGCCTGGCCGGCCGGTGGCTATGGGGCTCGTTGCCGGCACGCCCTTCATCGGCCTGCCTGGCAATCCGGTCGCAGTCTTCGTCACCTTCGCCTTCGTCGCCCGGACGGTCATCGCGCTTCGTGCGGGTACGAAGCCGGCGCCGCTGCTCGGCCTGCCGGTCAGGCTCGGCTTCCCCTACAGGAAGAAGGCGGGGCGGCGCGAATATGTCCGCGTTTCGCTGGTGCCCGGCCTGGACGGCGTCGCCGTGGCGCGCAAGCACCCGCGGGACGGGGCGGGGGCTCTGATCTCGCTGACCGAGAGCGATGGGCTGGTCGAGCTCGCCGACGAGCTGACTGTCGTCGCGGAGGGCACGATCGCGCCCTTCCTCGCCTATGAGATGCTGACAGGCTGAAGCGTCGGACCGAAAAGGGCAAGCCACTTTCGGATCAATCCGATGCGGAATCCAGAGCTCAATCGCGCCGGAAGATCACCGTTGCCAGCCAGCCCAGCAACAGCGCCACCGCGACGGTCGCCAGCCCGTAGAGCAGTGGCCGGTCATGCGCCGCCGAGGTCATACGCTGTTCCGCGCCGGTCTTGACCACCTCGAAATTCGTGGTCTGGCGCGCCAGGATCGAGCCGCCTGCATAGAGCAGGACTTCGACCTCGTAAGGGCCGGTCGGCGCGATCGCCGGAATCTTGATCTGCGAGCTGAACAGGGCCGGCGACAGGAAGGTGACCCCGCGTTCGTCGAGCGTATAGAGCTGCCTCCCTTCGAGCGTGCGGATCAACGCGTCGCGGAAGCGGGCGATGTCGAACTCGAAGTCGAAGCCCGTTGGCGGGCGCTGGGCATTGGCGAGGCCGATCTTGTCGCGCCGCGCCGCCTCTTCCGACAGGAACTCCTTGATCGGCCGGTTGGTCGCGACCGAGAGATAGATCGAACGGTCCGGGAAGCGGCGCTGGTTGCGGTTGATCCAGATCGGGCCGACACGCTCCTTCTCACGCACGATCAGCATGCGCTGCGGCCCGCGCACGGTGACGACGATGTCGTAGGGGTCGGCGCGCGCGACGGAGCGGCCGTCGCGCTCGACCAGGCCGAACACGGCGAGCTGGTCACCGGTGAAGTTGGAGGCGATCGCGATTCGGTGGGTCGACAGGGCCGCGATCAGTGCTTCCGCCTTCGCGGGGACGCTCGCGAGGGCCGAAAGACAGGCTGCTGTGAGGGTAAGCGCCGCGCGTCTCATCGCTGCACTCCTTCCTGCACCACCACCGAATAGGGCTCGTTTGGCGGCAGGAAAAGCTCGACAGCGAAGCGCAGGCCGACCGACAGGATCAGCAGCGCCAGCAGCAGCCGGAATGACGAGACGTTGAGGTTGCGCGCCGCCCGGCCGCCGAACTGGGCGCCGATGACGCCGCCGACCAGCAGCAGCATGGCGAGGATGATGTCGACCGACTGGTTGGTGACGGCGTGCAGGACCGTCGCGCCGGTCATGGTGACCAGGATCTGGAACAGCGAGGTGCCGACCACGACGGCCGGCGGGATCCGGAAGAAGTAGATCAGCGCCGGCACCAGCATGAAGCCGCCGCCGACGCCGAGCACGGCGCCGATGAAGCCGATGATGACGGCGAGCGCCGCGATCGGAATCACGCTGGCATAGAGCTGCGAGCGCGGGAAGCGCATGCGCAGCGGCAGGCCCATCCAGGGCGGGTGCGAGCCGGCCTCGCGCAGGCGGCGGGCCGGCTTGCCGCTGCGGTCGCGCAGTGCGGCGCGGACCGCGTCGAACAGCATCAGCCCGCCGATGCAGGTGAAGAGCGTGACATAGGCCAGGGTGATCACCAGCTCGAGCTGGCCGAGGCGCCGCATCGAGTTGAAGAACAGCACGCCCATGATCGTGCCGACGATGCCGCCCGTGACCAGGATGCCGCCGAGCTTGAAGTCGAGCGCGTTGCGTCGCCAATAGGTCAGAACGCCGGTCATCGAGGAGCCGGCGACCTGCGCGGCGACGGTCGCGACCGCGACGGCCGGGGGAATGTCGAGGAAGATCAGCAAGGGCGTCAGCAGGAAGCCGCCGCCGACGCCGAACAGGCCGGAGATGAAGCCGACCGCGCCGCTCAGCCCGAGCACGAGGAAAATGCTGATCGGCAGTTCCGCGATCGGGAGATAGATCTGCACGCTTCCAAACCTTGTCGGCCGTCGATGCCTTCCCCTGTCGGGCATGGCCGCAAAAGTGGATACGACTTTTGCGACGAGAACATGCCCGACGTGCTGAGCCGGCACGGATTTCTGGCGCCCGGCCGAGACCGGCCGAGCGGAAACCACGCCGTAGCGGTGACGCTACAGCGGAAACCTTTTCAATGTGTGCAGTTTTGAGCGGCTTTCGGTGCAGGGCCGGCCTGCGCCGAAAGCTCAGCCGCGGCCGGGCTTCGCCGGCTTCTTGGCGGCGACCGGCGGCTCGTCCCAGCCCTTGGCCGGTTGCGCGACCTCGTTGGCGCTCGCCTCCAGCGGCTTCGGCTTCCAGCTCTCGGCGGCCGCCTTGGCCGCGGCGAGATCGCCGGCCGACAGCCGGCTCGCCACCTCGTCGCGCTTGCGGCCGGCATCCTCGTCGCCCTGGGCGGCGGCAATTGCAAACCAGCGATAGGACTGGCCGAGGTCGGCTGGTGCGCCGAGACCGCGGCCGAGCAGGATGGCGAGGTTGTACTGGCTGTCGCGCACGCCATGCTCGGCGGCGCGGCGGAACCATTCGGTCGCCGTGGCGTAGTCCGGCTTGCCGCCGGCGCCCTCGGCGTAGAGCACCGCGAGATTGTGCATCGCCTTGGCGTTGCCGCGCTCGGCGGCGCGCCCGTACCAGACCTTGGCCAGCGCCGGGTCGCGATTGGTGCCGATGCCCTTCTCGAACATGTTGCCGAGGCGGAACTGCGCCGGCCCGAGACCGGCGACAGCGGCGCGTTCGAACAGGCGCAGCGCCAGCTTCGGGTCACGGTTGCCGGGGCCGTCGGCCGCCTGGGCGGCGATCTGGTAGACGGCGCGGGCATCGCCCGCGAGCGCCGCCTTGCGCTGGCCGGCGCTGCCGGCGGTCGGCGGCAATTCGCCGATCCCGGTGACGGTCTCGACCGCCTCTGACGGGCTCTGCAGCGGCAGCGAGGCGACCATGGAGGGCAGGGAGGCAGGCGGCGGAGCCGATGGCTGCTCGGCGCTCGCGGCCTGGGCCGGTGCAGGAACGGCGGCCTGCGCCGGCGTGGTGCCGATCTGCAGCGGCGGCAGCGCTGAGCTCTGGTCCTTGGCCTGCGGCGCGGCCTGCTCGGCCGGGGCGCTCTGCGGCGCCGGCTTGGCCGCAGGAGGCTCGACGGGGGCGGGCGTGGTCGGCTCGATCCGGCTGCTCTCGTTCACCACCTGCTTCTTGGCGCTCTGCTGGGAGCCCGAGAAGACCTGGGCGGCGCCGATCGCGAGAACCAGCGCGGCGAGGCCGAGCAGCAGCGGCCGCCGGCGCTTTTCGAGGAGCTCCTTGAGGCGTCCGCCGCTGGACGCGGATTTGGCCGCCTTGCCGGGCCTGGCCGTCTCCGACGCGGTCGGGTTGGCCGCAGCCGCTTCGCTGGCGGCCTTGGCCGAGCGGCGCGCGGCGGCGATCAGACTCTGGCGGACGGCCTGCGGATCATTGCCTTGCGGGGGCGGTGCATCCGGGCGCGGCCGGCCGGAGCCAGGCTCCAGCGGCAGATCGAGCCCGCCGGTGCGCGGCAGCCGCGGCTCGGCGGCGAAGCGCTCGGCCATCGGGATGGCGGGAGCAGGTGCTCTGACCTCGTCGGACGAAGCGGGCGTCCGCACGCGCGGGGTGTGTGCGGGCGCCGCGGCGCGCCGGTCGCGGTCCCCGCCCAATTCGGCTTCGAGATCGCCGAGGCGACCGATGATCGTCTCGAGCGTGCGATGGACGGCGCCGATCGCATCCTGGGTCTCGCGTCCTGTCGAGACATGGCTCTCGCGCAGGCCGCTCATCAGGTCGCTGAGCTCGGACAGGCTGGCGCCACGGGACGGCGGCAGGTCGGCCATCGCGGCGCGCGCCGCGCGCTCGGCCGCTGCCGTGGTGTCCTCGCGCATGCCCTGGAGGTGGACGACCAGATCCTGCAGCGTCCGCTCGATGCCGTTCTCGGCCGAGCGGGTCGCCGCCTGCTGGTCAAGCCGCTGGGTCAAACCGGCGATCTGGCGTTCGAGCGCGTCGAAGGAATCGGAGCCGGCGCCAGGACGGCCAGCCTCGTCGATCTTGGCGGCGAGGCCGCGCAGCATCTCCTCGACCGGGCGCATGTCGACCCGGGCGAGGGGGGCGCCGCCATCATCCACCATCTGGGCGAGCCTGCTGGACGCGGCGAGCTGCTCGACGCGGTCGGTCAGCGCTTCGATCCGGTCCTCAAGCTTGCTCGGCGGCCGGTCCGCCAAGTCTTCGAGCTTGATCACCAGCGCTTCGATGCGCTCGGCGAGCTCGTTGGAGGCCGGGCGGCCGATGGCGTCGAGTTCGCCGAGACGGGCGACCAGCTGGTCGACCTGCCCGTCGATCACGGAGGCCTTCATCGCCGGCAGCGAGTCGATCTTCTGGGCGAGCGATTCGACCTGACGCGACAGGGCGAGCAGCGGCGCGCTCTCATCGGAGCGCTCGCGCAGGCGGTCGCTGTGCAGACTCTCGCGCACATCCTCGATCGCCAGCGACAGGCTGCGCAGGTCGCGGGTGTCGTCGCGCAGGCGCCCGACATCGGAGGTCAACGCGTTGAGCTGCAGCGAGAGGTCGTCGAAGCGGCGGCTATCCGGAGCCGAGACGAGCTCGCGCAATTCGGCCAGCTCCTTCAGGATCGGCGCGATCAACTGGCGGTCGCCGCCGCGGGCGGCGAGCGCGTCGACCTTGGCGGCGAGATGGGCGATCTCGAGCTCGAAGCGGCTGTAGCTCTCCTGCGGGCGTGTCTCGGAGAGCCGTCCGATCTCGGCCTCGATACGGGCCAGCGGCTTCAGGACGGGGTCGAGCCGCTCGCGCCCGTCGAGGCGGTCTAGCCTGGCTCCGAGTTCGCCGATCGCCCGTTCGAGCGGCTTGAAGGCGGCGCGCTGATCTTCTGCCCGCATCCCGGACTGGGCCGGAGCGATGCGATCGTTGAGCAGGCGCAGATCCTCGCGCAGGCTCGCGAGCGTCGGCGCGAGGGCAGTCGGGCGCTCGAAGGTCGCGGCGCGCGCATCGCCGTCGAGGGCGCGTTGGCGCGAGCGGATGTCGGAGACGGCAGCGGCGAGGCCGTCGCGGCTGAGCGCGATCGGGCGTGTGGCTTGCGGCGGAGGCGGCGCTGCCGGCCTGCGGCTGGCTTCCTCGGCCCGACGCTCGATCTCGCTGAGGCGGGTGCCCATCGTCTTGATCGCGTCGGCGATCACGGCGGTGGCGCGCTCCTGGCGTTCGACCGTAGTGCGCTCGCCCTGCGACAGGCGGCTCTCGGTGCGCTCCATCCATTGTGCGATCGAATCGAGCGCGCTTGCGGTGCGCGCATTGCTGTCGCGCGTCAGGCGCTCGGCCATGGCCGCCTGAGTGATGAACGCGTCCATGCGCTCGCGCGAGAGATCGGGTCTGGCGGGGGCGGCCTGTGGAGCCGCGGCCGTCTGCATGCCGCCCTGGGAGAGGCGGGCAAGGCGCTCCGAGAGAGCGGCGATGTCCTGCTCCTGCGCGTCCTGTACGACGGATTCAGGCTCCCCGGCCTCTTCGCGGATTTTGCTGTCGAGCCACTCGCCAAGCGTCATCCCGGCGCGGCGCGCGGCGGTTTTCGCCGCGTCACGCGTGCGCGGATCGACGCCCTTGACGCTCCAGGGCAGGCTGGTCGCCATGTCACGCTCGCCTCGAGGGGCAATCTCGACCAAAGAGCGCTCGCTGCCCCCTTACGCGGCGGCGCCCTTGCGATCTTGGCAATCATGAACATCGGGTTGATGCGGCTGACGCTGGAGATCGCGGCACCGACTTTTCGCCGTCACGGTAAACAGAGCGTTAAGATCCTGCCGTCGGACGTTAATTTTCTGGAAACTCTGAGCATCGAGGCTTGCCCGAGCCGGGTATAACGGTAACTTACCCCCGGCCGGTGGCTAACGACGTGACGTAAGGGAGCCGCCGCGCCTACATTGCCGGCAACGCAGGGACGCCTTCCGGTGGGTCGCCGTCCCGCTCCGCAACCTTAAGGAACCGATATGCCGCGCCAAAGCACAGCTCTGGCGGCCACACCAAGTCACGACGGCCGCTCCGCCTCCCCGCAGACCACGAATGCCAGCCAAGCCGATGGCTTCACCATCAGCGATCTCGCCCGCGAATTCGGCGTCACCTTGCGCACCTTGCGCTTCTACGAATCGCGCGGCCTGCTCGCGCCGGCCCGTTCTGGTCTCACCCGGATCTATTCCGGACGCGACCGTGCCCGTCTAGCCCTCATCCTCAAGGGCAAGCAGCTCGGCTTCACCCTGGTCGAGATCCGCGCCATGCTTGCCAATGAGGAGGGCAAGGAGCTCAAGGGCAAGGAGCCGTCCGCCTCGGTCGGCGGCCTGCAGCTCAGCCGCAGCCAGATCGCCGAGCAGCTCGAATTGCTGCGCAGCCAGCGCGCCGAGATCGAGACCGCGATCGCCGAGCTCGAAGCGACCCTCGCGCGCCTCGACGCCTGAAGCAGCCCGGTCCCGCGACCGGCGCACACGCTGCGATCACGATGCCCTGAACCCTCGCCGGTTCAGGGCATTTTTCGTTTGCAAGCACTGCGTGCGGCGCGCCAATCTCTCCGACTACGCTATCACGATGAAAAAGTTGGCATGGCCCCTTGGCAAGTCGCGACCAGATAGTTTATATATGAACTATCTCGAAGCGCCGCTGTCATCCGAAGCCGGCAAGCTTCGTCACCAAGGCTGTACGAAACGCCAGGGAGGGATGCGATGCCGGTCTACAAGGCGCCTGTCGAGGACACGCTGTTCCTGCTCAACGACGTCTTCCAGTTCGAGCGCTACAATAACCTCCCGGGCTTCGCCGAGGCGACGCCGGATCTGGTCGAGGCCGTGCTCGGCGAAGGCGCCAAGCTCTGCGAGGAGGTGCTGCAGCCGATCAACCATTCCGGCGACCAGGAAGGCTGCAAGCGCAATGCCGACGGCTCGGTGACGACGCCGAAGGGCTTCAAGCAGGCCTATGAGGCCTATGCGGCGGGCGGCTGGATCGGTCTCGCCATGGATCCCGAGTATGGCGGCCAGGGGCTGCCCTACACGCTCGGCGCGATCATGAACGAGTTCTCCTCCTCGGCCAACATGGCCTTCGCGATGTATCCGGGCCTGACCATGGGCGCGATGGCCGCGCTCTACGTCCACGGCTCCGACGAGCAGAAGCGTACCTATTTGCCGAAGATGGCCGAAGGCACCTGGTCGGGCACGATGAACCTGACCGAGCCGCATTGCGGCACCGATCTCGGCCTGATCAAGACCAAGGCCGTGCCGAACGGCGACGGCTCCTTCGCGATCACCGGCACCAAGATCTTCATCTCGGCCGGCGAGCAGGACATCACCGAGAATATCATCCACCTCGTGCTGGCCCGCATCGAGGGCGCCCCGCAGGGCGTCAAGGGCATCTCGCTCTTCGTCGTGCCGCGCAACGAGGTCGGCGCCGATGGCTCGGTCGGTGCGAACAACCATGTCTCCTGCGGCTCGATCGAGCACAAGATGGGCATCCACGCCAATTCGACCTGCGTCATGAACTATGACGGGGCCAGGGGCTGGCTGGTCGGCACCGAGAACAAGGGTCTCAACGCCATGTTCGTGATGATGAACGAGGCCCGCCTCGGCGTCGCGATCCAGGGGCTGGCCCAGTCCGAGGTTGCCTATCAGAACGCCGTCGCCTACGCCAAGGACCGCCTGCAGGGCCGCGCCCTGACCGGCGCCAAGAACCCCGACAAGCCGGCCGACCCGCTCTTCGTCCATCCCGATGTGCGCCGCACACTGATGTCGATCAAGGCCTTCAACGAGGCCGCCCGCGCCTTCGTCATCTGGAATGCGATCAAGTCCGACGTTGCCCACCGCTCCGGCGATGATGCCGAGCGCCAGGCCGCCGACGACCAACTCGGCCTGATGACGCCGGTGCTGAAGGGCGTGCTCACCGATGTCGGCTTCGACAATGCGGTGAAGGCCCAGCAGATGTATGGCGGCCATGGCTACATCGCCGAGCACGGTATGGAGCAGTTCGTCCGCGACGCCCGCATCGCCATGATCTACGAGGGTGCCAACGGCGTGCAGGCGATGGACCTGGTCGGCCGCAAGCTCGGCCGCGACGGTGGCCGTGCCATCATGGCCTTCTTCAACGAGGTCGGCGCCTTCGTGAAGGAGAACGAGGGCGACGAGGCGCTGAAGCCGCTGCTCGCCCCGCTTGCCGCCTCGCTCGGCCATCTCCAGCAGGCGACGATGTGGTTCATGCAGAACGCCCTCGCCAAGCCGGACAATGCCGGCGCCGGCGCACATGACTACATGCACCTGCTCGGCCTGGTCTGCCTCGGCTATATGTGGGCGAAGATGGCCAAGGTTGCGCAGGACAAGCTCAAGGCCGGCGCCAACGGTCAGGCCGAGCGCATGAATGCCAAGCTCGTCACCGCCCGCTTCTTCATGGAGCGCTCGCTCCCCAAGACCGCGGCGCACCTCGCCCGCATCACCTCGGGCGCCGACGCCACCATGGCGCTGAGTGCCGAGCAGTTCTGAACGCGCATAGCACACACGTCATGCTCGGGCTTGACCCGAGCATCTCTTGATGAGTTCGCTGGATAACGAGATGGTCGGGTCAAGCCCGACCATGACGTCCGGCAGGAAAACAAGCCGCAATTGCGGCCAGCCCGGGAGGCCTTGATGGCTGACGCCTTCATCTACGATCACGTCCGGACGCCACGCGGCAAGGGCAAGGCCGATGGCTCCTTGCATGAAGTGACCGCGATCGAACTGGGCACGCAGACCCTGCGCGCTATCAAGGAGCGCAACGGTCTCGATCCCAAGCTGGTCGAGGATGTGGTCTATGGCTGCGTCGATCCGGTCGGCGAAGCCGGCGCCGACATCGCCCGCACGGTTGCGCTCAAGGCCGGCTACGGCAAGGAAGTGCCCGGCGTGCAGATCAACCGCTTCTGCGCCTCTGGCCTCGACGCGGTGAACCTCGCCGCGGCGCAGGTCATGTCCGGCCAGAAGGAGATGACGATCGGCGGTGGCGTCGAGAGCATGTCCCGCATCGGCATGGGCGCCTCGGGCTTCGGCATCGCGGTCGACCCCTCCGTCGCGATCGACACCTATTTCATGCCGCAGGGCGTCTCGGCCGACCTGATCGCGACGAAATACGGCTTCTCGCGCGACGATGTCGACGCCTATGCCGTGCGCTCGCACAAGCGCGCCGCCAAGGCTTGGGAGGAGGGCCGCTTCAAGAACTCGGTGATCCCGGTCACCGACGTCAACGGCCTGATCATCCTCGACCGCGACGAGACCATCCGCCCGAACACCGACATGCAGGCGCTGGCCTCGTTGAAGGCCTCTTTCGTCCAGATGGGCGAGATGGGCGGTTTCGATGCGGTCGCGACCGCGGCGCATCCGGATGTCGAGTTCGTCAATCACGTCCACCACGCCGGCAACTCGTCGGGCATTGTCGACGGCGCGGCTGCCGTGCTAGTCGGCTCGAAGAAAGCCGGCAAGGCTGCAGGCCTG
This sequence comes from Methylobacterium sp., assembly GCA_013823325.1. Taxonomy (GTDB): domain Bacteria; phylum Pseudomonadota; class Alphaproteobacteria; order Rhizobiales; family Beijerinckiaceae; genus Allobosea; species Allobosea vestrisii. The sequence goes on along the minus strand of PNLY01000049.1, from coordinate 1,339 downwards.
AAGCCCCGCGCCCGCATCCGCGCCTTCGCGACCACCGGCTCTGATCTCGCGTTGATGCTGACCGGCCCGGTCGACGTCACCGAGTTGGTGCTGAAGAAGGCCGGCATGAGCGTCAAGGACATCGACCTGTTCGAGCTGAACGAGGCTTTCTCCTCGGTCGTGCTGCGCTACCAGCAGGCCTTCGACATCGACGACGCCGTGCTCAACGTCAACGGCGGCGCCATCGCCATGGGCCACCCGCTTGGCGCCACCGGCGCGATGATCCTGGGTACCGTGCTCGACGAGCTCGAGCGCACCAACAAGCAGACCGCTTTGGTCACACTTTGCGTGGCCGTCGGCATGGGCGTCGCCACCATCATCGAACGGGTTTGAGGAGAGAGCCGATGAACCTCGTCAATTTCCGCTTCGAGACCGACGCAGACGGCATCGCCACCCTGACCTGGGACATGCCCGAGCGCTCGATGAACGTCATCACCCCGCAGGTGATGGAAGAGCTCAATCATGTCGTCGACAAGGTCGCCTCGGATGAGGCGCTCAAGGGCTGCGTCATCGTCTCCGGCAAGGACTCGTTCTCCGGCGGCGCCGACCTCACCATGCTGCAGGGCCTGCGCGACCTCTATGTCAAGCTCGCCAAGGAGCAGGGCGAGCAGATCGCGATGCAGCGCTTCTTCGACGAGAGCCGCAAGCTTTCGCTGCTCTATCGCAAGCTCGAAACCTGCGGAAAGCCGTTCGCGGCGGCGATCCATGGCGTCTGCCTCGGTGGCGCCTTCGAGCTCGCGCTCTCCTGCCAGCTCCGCGTCGTCTCGGACGATGCCTCGACCCGCGTCGGCCTGCCCGAGATCAAGGTCGGCCTGTTCCCCGGCGCCGGCGGCACCCAGCGTGTCTCGCGCCTGATGCAGACCGGCGACGCGCTGCAGATGATGTTCAAGGGCGACCAGATCAAGGCGCTGCCGGCCCGCAATATGGGCCTCGTCCATGCCGTGCTGCCGCGCGACCAGATCGTCGCCGCCGCCAAGGAGTGGCTGAAAGCCAACCCGCAGGCCAAGCAGCCCTGGGAGGACCCCAAGTTCAAGCTGCCCTCGAACAAGGTCCATTCGCCGGCCGGCATGCAGATCTGGCCGCCGGCCAATGCGATCTATCGCCGCGAGACCAACGACAACTACCCGGCCGCCCGCGCCATCCTGAGCGCCGTCTATGAGGGCCTGCAGCTGCCGATGGATCTCGCCCTCAAGGTCGAGAGCCGCTACTTCGCCAAGATCCTGCGGACGAAGGAGGCGGCCTCGATGATCCGCTCGCTCTTCGTCTCGATGCAGGAGCTGAACAAGGGCGCCCGCCGCCC
>PNLY01000048.1 GCA_013823325.1 Methylobacterium sp. | reverse complement strand
GGCGGGCCGGAAGCCGATCACCACGCGGGCGATCTCGCTGGAGCGCTATGACGAGGTCGTCGGCGCCGTTGGTCGTGCGCTCGACACAGGCGCGCAGGTCTACTGGGTCTGCCCGCTGGTGCAGGAATCGGACACGCTCGACGTCGCGGCGGCACAGGAGCGCTTCGAGGCGCTGCGAGGCATCTTCGGCGACAAGGTCGGCCTGCTGCACGGCCAGATGCCGGGCCGCGACAAGGACGCCGCCATGGCCGCTTTCTCAGGCGGGCAGACGCGGGTGCTGGTCTCGACCACGGTGATCGAGGTCGGCGTCGACGTGCCCAATGCCTCGGTGATGGTGATCGAGCATGCTGAGCGTTTCGGCCTGGCTCAGCTCCACCAATTGCGCGGGCGGATCGGGCGCGGCAGCGCCGCCTCAACCTGCCTCTTGCTCTATAAGGGCCCGCTCGGCCAGGTGGCGGAAGCGCGCCTCACCATCATGCGCGAGAGCGAGGACGGCTTCCGCATCGCCGAAGAGGACTTACGCCTGCGCGGCGAAGGCGAGGTGCTCGGCACCCGCCAGTCAGGCTCGCCCGACTGGCGCATCGCCCGGCCCGAGATCGACGGCGACCTGCTTGCGGCGGCGCGCGACGATGCCCGCTTGCTGATCGAGCGCGACCCACAGCTGGAGACCCCGCGCGGCCAGGCGATCCGGACATTGCTCTATCTGTTCGAGCGCGACGTCGCGATCCGCCTCCTGCGGGCGGGCTGAGCTAGCAATTCAGCCCGCGTGAACTAAGCGTTTTCGGCCGTCTTGGGCGGGATACGCGCCACCACCTTGAGCTCGAAATCGAAGCCGGCGAGCCAGGTCACGCCGACGGCGGTCCAGGTCGGATAGGGCGGCTCGCCGATCTCCTCGGCCCGGATCGTCATCATCTTCTCGAACTGCGTCTGCGGATCGGTGTGGAAGGAGATGACGTCGATCACGTCGTCGAAGCTCGCACCGGCCGCCGCCAGCACGGCGCGCAGATTGGCAAAAGCGCGCCGGACCTGATCCTCGAACACCGGTTCGGGGGAACCGTCCTCGCGGCTGCCGACCTGCCCGGAGATGAAAAGCAGGTCACCATGCCGGATCGCGGCAGAATATTGATGGACGTCGTAGAGCGCGTGGCGGTCGGCAGGAAAAATCGCTTCGCGTTTGGTCATGTCGGCTCCTTTCATGAGCTGCGAACGCAGGCGACCTATCCGCGTGCTTCGCTGTTACTCACAGGAGATAACGGGCGTCCATTGTTTGGATTAGCCGTTGAAATCCGCATAAGCCAATGCAAAATCACCAGCAATGGTCCGCCCGTCGCTCCACGACCTCACCGCCTTCGTCGCCGTCGCGAGCCGTCGCAGCTTCCGGCGCGCGGCGGACGAGCTCGGCACGGCGCCCTCCACCTTGAGCCATGCAATGCGAGCCCTCGAAGAGCGCATGGGCGTGCGTCTGCTCAACCGCACGACGCGCAGCGTCTCGCCAACCGAGGCCGGCTTCGAACTGCTCGGCCGGCTTCAACCGGCGCTCGCTTCTTTGGACGAAGCACTCGACAGCATCGCCACCTTCCGCGGCAACGTCACAGGTACTGTCCGGATCAATGCGCCGCGGCTGGGGGCTTCGATCCTCGTGCGCGACATCCTGCCGGTGATGGCCGAGCGCTGTCCCGAGGTGGTCGTCGACCTAGTCGTCGAGGGAAAGCTCGTCGACATCGTCTCGGCTGGCTTCGATGCCGGCGTCCGGCTGGTCGACTCGATTCCGAAGGACATGATCGCCGTGCCCTTCGCAGGCGAGGTCAGCTTCATCTGCGTGGCCTCACCGGCCTATCTCGAGCGCTCCGGCGAGCCGGCGACGCCCGACGATTTGCAACGCCATCACTGCATCGGCCACCGCGTCCCCAACGGCAAACTCTATCGCTGGGAGTTCGAGCGGGCCGGGCAGGCGTTGACGGTCGAGACCAGTGGGTCGCTCATCCTCGACGACGAAGAACTGATGGTGGATGCCGCGATCAAAGGGCTAGGCATCGCCTATGTCGCCAGCCCGGCTGCCGAAACTGCGCTCGCCGAGGGACGTCTTCGCCAGGTTCTGGCAGCTTGGACGCCCTCTTCCGAGCGAGTCGCGATCTACTATCCCGGCCACCGCGCCATTCCGCCGGCACTGCGGGCCTTCCTCGATGTCGTCAAGGCCTCGCGTTCGTAAGAGCAGCAATCCCGATCAAGCGCGAGCATTTTGCCTCCGCCATGGTGCCGGCGTTTCGTGAGTGAGCCATGGATCCGATCAAGAAAGCCCTCTGGTGCATCGAAAGCCGCTTCGCCTCCGAGCTCTCGCTCGACGAGATCGCGGAGGTCAGCGGCGTCTCGCGCTTCCATCTCAGCCGCGCCTTCGGCGTGGCGACCGGCCGCTCGGTGATGCGCTATGTCCGCGAGCGCCGGCTCTCGGAAGCCGCACGCCAACTGGCTGATGGTGCGCCCGACATCCTCCAGGTCGCGCTCGACTGGGGCTATGGCTCTCACGAGGCCTTCACCCGCGCCTTTCGCGAGCAGTTCGGCATCACGCCGGAAGAGCTGCGCGCCAGGCGCAACCTGTCCTCCCTTGCTCTCGTGGAGCCCCTGTCCATGCATGCTGCAACCCGAATCCCTCTTGCCGAACCCCGCCTCGTTACCGGCAAGCCGATGCTGATCGCCGGATTCAGCGGCCATTTCTCGGTCGACAACACGCAGGGCATCCCGCTGCTCTGGCAAAGGATCGCTCAGCATTTCGGCCATATCCCCGGCCAGAAGGGCTATGTCGCCTACGGCGCGAGCTATAATTGCGACGATGTCGGCGCCTTCGACTACATCGCCGGCGCGGAGGTCTCGTCCTTCAGTGATCTGCCCGACGAGTTCGCCCGGCTGAGCGTGCCCGAGCAGCTCTGCGCCGTCTTCGAGCACAACGGCCATATCACCGGCATCAAGCAGACCTATGAGGCGATCTGGCGCGACTGGCTGCCGAAATCGGGCCGCGAGCCGGCAATGGGCGTGACGCTGGAGCGCATGGACCAGCGCTTCGACGGCGCGACGGGCAACGGCATCGTCGAGATCTGGGTGCCGCTCAAGGGCTGAGCTATTTCGCCCCGTCCGACAAAGGCTCGCCGGGCTGGATCAGCCCGGCTGACATGATCAGCTTGGCGCCGTCCTCGACCGAGATCGACAATTCGACGATCTCGCGCCGCGGCAGATAGAAGAAGAAGCCGGTGGTCGGGTTCGGCGTGCAGGGCAGGAAGACGCCGATCTGCTCGTCGCCGTCGGGCAGCTTGCCGGCGATCTCGGGTGCCGCTTCCTGGGCTATGAAGACGATCGACCACATGCCCGGCTGCGGGAACTGCACCATGCCGACCTTGCGGAAGGAGGTGCCGGATTGCGAGAAGATCGTCTCGAAGATCTGCTTCACCCCCTTGTAGAGCCCGCGCACCACCGGCATCCGGTTGAGGAGCGACTCGCCGGCGCCGATCAATGTGCGCCCGACCAGGTTCGCGGCGAAGAAGCCGATCACGGTGAGGCCGATCAGCGCGATGACGAGGCCGAAGCCCGGCACCGGAAATGGCAGATAGCTTTCAGGCCAGAACTGGGCCGGCACCAGGGGTCTCACCAGCCCGTCGACCAGGTTGACGAACCACCAGGTCACCGAAGCGGTGATGGCGAGCGGCGCCGCCAGAACCAGCCCGGTCAGGAAATAGCGCCTGAGCCTGGTGCCGAAAGTCGGCCGCAACAGGTCAGGCTGAACGACGAGGCGCGGATCGGGCGTGCGGCTAGTCATCGTCGATCCGGGTCTCCATCCGCTCTTGCGGCCAGATCATATTGCGCCGCACTATCGAACGATAGCCGAGCACAGGCTGCTGGCTACCCCCCGATTCGTCGATAGGCCTCGTGTCCGAACCATCCAGACCCCAGCGGCGCTGGCATCGCCCGCTCTATCTCGCGGCCGGCTGGCTTTGCGTGCTGCTCGGCATCATCGGGCTGATTTTGCCGGTGATGCCCGGCACGGTCTTCCTGATCGCGGCCGCCTGGTGCTTCTCGCGATCCTCGCCGCGCTTCGAAAGCTGGCTCGTCAATCACCCCCGGCTCGGCCCGGAGGTCGTGCGCTGGCGCGAGACCGGCGCGATCGCGCGCCGGACGAAATACATCGCCTGCGGCTCGATGCTGCTGAGCTTCGTCATCGTGGCCGCGACCGATGCGCCGCCGATTGCGCTCTGGATGAGCGGCGCCGGCCTGATCGCGGCCGGCACCTATGTCGCAAGCCGGCCGGAGCCAGCCGAAAAGCAGATCACTCGACGGTGACCGACTTCGCCAGGTTGCGCGGCTGGTCGACGTCCTTGCCCATGAAGACGGCCGTCTGATAGGCGATCATCTGGATCGGCACCGCATAGACGATCGGCGCGAACAGCGGATCCATCTCCGGCATGATGATCGTCGCCTCCGGTACGATCCCGGCTTCGGCCGCTCCCTTGGCGTCGGTGATCAGGATGATCCGGCCGCCGCGCGCCGCGACCTCCTGCATGTTCGAAGCCGTCTTCTCGAAGAGCGCATCGTGCGGCGCGATTACCACGACCGGCATGTCCTCGTCGATCAGCGCGATCGGGCCATGCTTGAGCTCGCCCGCGGGATAACCTTCGGCGTGGATATAGCTGATTTCCTTGAGCTTCAGCGCGCCTTCCAGCGCCAGCGGGAACGCCGTGCCGCGGCCGAGATAGAGTACGTCGCGCGCCCTGGAGAGCTTGCGGGCGAGCTTCTCGATCTCAGGCTCCAGCGTCAGCGCCTGAGCCATCAGCCCGGGCAGCGCGATCAGTTCCTGGACATAACGCGCTTCCTGCTCGGCCGAGAGCGTGCCACGGGCACGGGCGGCGGCGATGGCGAGGCCGGCGAGCGCAGTCAGCTGGCAGGTGAAGGCCTTGGTCGAGGCGACCCCGATCTCCGGACCAGCCAGCGTCGGGGCGACGACATCGCTCTCGCGGGCGATCGTCGAGGTCGGCACGTTGACCACCGACATGATGTGCTGGCCTTCCTGGCGGGCGTAGCGCAGGCAGGCGAGCGTGTCGGCCGTCTCGCCCGACTGGGAGACGAAAAGCGCCAGCCCGTTCGCGGGCAGCGGCGCCTCGCGATAGCGGAACTCCGAGGCGACATCGATCTCGACTGGCAGGCGGGCCAGCTTCTCGAACCAGTATTTGGCGGTGAGGCCGGCATAATAGGCCGTGCCGCAGGCGGAAACCGAGAGGCGGGACAGGCTCTTCCAGTCGAACGGCGTCTCGAAAGGCAGCCGGGTCACGCCATTCGCCATGTCGATGTAGTGCGTCAGCGTGTGGCCGACCACTTCCGGCTGCTCGTAGATTTCCTTGGCCATGAAATGGTGGTGATTGCCCTTCTCCACCAGGAAGGCGCCGGCCGCGACGCGCTGGGCGCGGCGATCGACCTGGGTCCCGTCGGCGTCGTAGAAGGTCGCGCCCTTGCGGTTCAGCACCACCCAGTCGCCCTCGTCGAGATAGGCGATCAGGTTGGTGAACGGCGCCAAGGCCAGCGCGTCGGAGCCGAGATACATCTCGCCATCGCCGATGCCGACCGCGAGCGGCGAGCCCTTGCGCGCCCCGATCAGCAGGTCCTCCTGACCCTCGAACAGGAAGGCAAGCGCGAAAGCGCCGCGCAGACGGGGCAGCGCGGCCCCGACCGCCGCGACCGGGTCCTTGCCGCGATCGAGCTCGCGGGTGACGAGGTGGGCGACGACCTCGGTGTCGGTCTCGCTGGCGAAGATATGCCCGTCGGCCTCGAGTTCGGCCTTGAGCTCGCGGAAGTTCTCGATGATGCCGTTATGGACGACCGCCAGCTTCTCGGTGGCGTGCGGATGGGCATTGCTCTCGGTCGGCTTGCCATGCGTCGCCCAGCGGGTGTGGCCGATGCCGATCAGGCCCTCGAGCGGCTCGTTGGAGAGGCGCACTTCGAGATTCTTGAGCTTGCCCTCGGCGCGGCGGCGGCTGAGCCGGCCGCCTTCGAGCGTCGCGACGCCGGCCGAATCATAGCCGCGATATTCGAGCCGCCGCAGCGCCTCGACGACCTGGCCGGCGACGGCCTGCTTGCCGAGAATGCCCACGATCCCGCACATGGATGTGCCTCATCCGTTGATGTCGATGCGCATCGCAATAAGCCGCGAGCCGGCAAATGCGAAATCACGTTGAATGTCGAACTGTGAACGAAATGCCTTGCAAATCGGCTATTGCCGGGCCTTTCGGGCCTGGGCGGCCGCCCTGAAGGCCGAAGCCCAGCCCTCGCGCTCCATCTGCCGGCCGCGGGCGACGGCGAGGGCGTCCGGCTTGACGTCGCGGGTGATGACCGAGCCCGAGCCGACATAGGCGCCCGCCCCGATCGTCACCGGCGCGACCAGCGCCGAATTGGAGCCGACGAAGGCGCCCTCCCCGACAATCGTCTTCGCCTTGAAGAAGCCGTCATAGTTGCAGGTGATCGTGCCGGCGCCGATATTGGCGTTCGCGCCGATCTCGGCATCGCCGATATAGGTCAGATGGTTGATCTTGGCGCCTTCGCCGATCGCCGCCGCCTTGATCTCGACGAAGTTGCCGACGCGGGCGCCCTTCGCCAGCTCGGCACCGGGGCGCAGGCGGGCATAGGGACCGATCGAGACGCTAGGCCCGACGCTTGCCCCTTCCAGATGCGAGAAGGCATGGATGACGGCATTGTCGGCGACCGTGACCCCTGGGCCGAAGACGACACTGGGCTCGATCAGGACATCGCGGCCGATCACGGTGTCATGGCTGAAGAACACGGTCTCTGGCGCGACCAGCGTGGCGCCAGCCAGCATCACCTCCAGCCGCTTGCGGCGCTGGAAATCGGCTTCGACCGCAGCAAGCTGGGCCCGGTCGTTGACACCCTGAACCTCGGCCTCGGGCGCGACCCGGGCGACCGCCTTCAGGCCCTGCGCGCGTGCCACCGCGACGGCGTCGGTCAGGTAATATTCGTTCTGCGCATTGGCGCAGCCGATCGCGTCGAGAATGGCGAGCGCCTTGCTGCCTGCGAGCGCCATAAGCCCGGCATTGCACAGGGTGATCTTGCGCGTCGCCTCGTCGGCATCCTTGTGCTCGACGATTTCCTGCAGCACCCCGTCCTGCGTGACGAAGCGGCCATAGCCCGCCGGATCGCGCGCCTCGAAACCGAGTGCCGCGACGCCGACGCCGCCATCCAGCGCCTTGCGCAGGCCGGCGAAGGTCTCCGGCCGCACCAGCGGCGTGTCAGCGAACGCGACCAGCACGTCCTCATGCTTGCCGGCGAGACTCTCGCGAGCCGCCAGCACCGCATGCGCCGTGCCCTTGCGCTCGCTCTGGACGAAGATCGCGGCGTGCGGGGCATGCTTTTTGACCTCGGCCGCGACGTCCGGCCGATCAGGGCCGATCACCACGGCGAGAGCATCGGCTCCGGCCGCCGTCACCGCGGCCAGGACATGGCCGAGCAGCGAGCGGCCGGCCACCTCGTGCAACACCTTCGGCCGCGCCGACTTCATCCGGGTTCCCTCGCCCGCCGCCAGCACGATGGCGAGGCAGGTCCGGGCGGGCTGCATTTCCGTCATGATCGTCCTGTCACATAGCATCTAGAGAGGAAACGCGGCCGCCACCGGCCGTCGTCCCGAGTGCAGGCGAGCGCTGCACCGGCGGTGGATAGCCGATAGCGAGCGGATTTGGCAAAACCCAGCGTTCCATGCGCCCCAACCTCGGCCTCAGACGAGCCCTCTCATCTGGCCTCGTTCTCGGCATGGCATTCCTGCATGCAAGGCGTCCCTTTTTTCGCCTTTGGCCTTGCACCGCGCTTTTCAGCCCCGCGCGAAATGCTCTAGAAGCGCAAGTCGGCAGAGCTTTGCCGGCCCAAGTTGGATATGATGTCGAAATCCTTGAATCGCCGCCGATTTTTGAGCCTCGCAGCGACCGGCGCCATCGCGCAGCGCTTTGCCGTCGGCACCGCGGCGGCGCAGGTCCCCACGACATGGGCCGGGCTGGTGCAATCGGTCATCGCCGAGGGGCAGCGCTTCGATCCGGCGCTCGTCGTCGAAGCGGCCCGCGTGCTCTCGCGCCGGCCGATGGTGCCGCTGGTCGCGACCGACCTGCCGGAAGGCTACGCTACCCTGCCCTATGACCAGTATGTCGGCATCAGGGCGCAGCCCTCAGGCATGATCTGGGCCGGCGAGAACCGCGGCTTCACCGTCGAGCCGCTGCACCGGGGCTATGTCTTCTCCGCGCCCGTCAGCCTGTTCACGGTCGAGGATGAGGTCGTCCGGCGGGTCGCCTTCGATCCCGGCAAGTTCAACTATGGCCGCGTGACGCCGCCGCCTGCGGGCGCGGACCTGCAGTTCTCAGGCTTCCGCGTCTCGGCCGGGCTCGAGCGTCCTTACGAGCTCGCGCTGTTCCAGGGCGCGACCTTCTTCCGCTCGCTCGCTCGCGGCCAGAATTTCGGGGCGATGGCCCGGGCCCTGATCCTGCGGCCGGGCGAAACGCGCGGCGAGGAGATCCCGTTCTTCCGGGCCTACTGGATCGAGCGGCCGAGCCCGGCCGCCGGCGTGCTGATCATCCACGCGCTGCTCGATTCCGAGAGCGTCACCGGCGCGGTCCGCATGACGCTGCGGCCCGGCGACGTCACCTTCATCGACGTCGAGATGACATTGTTCGCCCGCGCCAATCTCGACCATGTCGGCTTCGGCTGCGTGATGGGCACCTATCTCTCCGGGCCCCAGAGCCGGCGCGGCTTCGACGATCTGCGTCCGGCCGTGCACGAGATCTCAGGCGTGCAGATGCTCACCGGCAACGGCGAATGGATCTACCGGCCGGTCAGCAACCCCGCGAACCTGCAGGTCTCCTCCTTCCAGGATTCGAACCCGCGTGGCTTCGGCCTGGTCCAGCGCGAGCGCGACCCCAACGCCTTCGTCGACGACGATCAGCGCTTCGAACTGCGGCCGAGCGTCTGGATGGAGCCGCTCGGCGAGTGGGGGCCCGGTTCGGTGCAACTCATCGAGATCCCCAGCGAATCCGAGCTCAACGACAACATCATCAGCTATTGGCGCCCGCGCCAGCCGATCCCCGCCGGCAGCGAGACGACGATCGCCTACCGCCAGGCTTGGTGCTGGCAGCCGCCGGAGCGGCCGCCGCTCGCCACCGCCACCCGGCTCCGGCAGGGGCGCGGCTCGCAGGCGCGCCGCCGCCGCTTCCTCGTCGACTTCACCGGCGAGCGGCTCGGCGATCCCGCCCTCGTCGCGGCCATCCGCGCCAATGTCACCGCGACGCCCGGAACGATCCAGAATCTGCGGCTCTGGCCGTTTCCGGAGCGGCGGACCATGCGCGTCGCCTTCGAGGTCGACCCCGGCAGCGAGACGCTCTCGGAGCTGCGCCTGGTGCTCGACGCCGGCGGCCAGCCGGTTTCGGAAACCCTGCTCAATCGGTGGACCTGGTGACTGTGGAAGCGCTTGCCCGCCCGGCCGAGATCGAGGTAGCGACCGGCTATCCCGCCCCGGTCGAGGCGACGCCGCCCGAGAGCCGGCTGGACATGCCGGTGCAGTCCTTCCGCAGCTGGAACGCCTCCGAGGGGCGCAAGCGGGCTGCCCCGCAAGCCTGGCGCACGCCCTGGCTCGCCCGGATCTTCGTCTTCGGCGGTGCCTGGGCCCTGACAGCCTACGGCGCCTGGGAGATGTACCATGTCGTGTCGGTCAGCCGCACGACCTTCCTGCAGTACGTGCTGCTCGTCCTCTTCACGGTGAATTTCTCCTGGATCGCGCTCGCTTTCACTAGCGCCATCCTCGGCTTCTGCGCCCTGCTCTTCCGGCTGGTGAAGAGCCCGCGTGCCGAGACGCTCACGCAGAAGACCGTCGTGGTCATGCCGATCTACAACGAATCGACGGCGCGGACCTTCGCCGCGGTGGCGGCGATCCGCGAGTCGATCGAGGCGACGGGCCTTGGCGCCCATTTCGATTATTTCATCGTCTCCGACACCACCAATCCCGACATCTGGGTGGCGGAGGAGCGCGCCTTCCTGGCACTGCGCCAGCGGCTCGGGCCGGATGCGCGCATCTATTATCGCCACCGGCCGAAGAACCATCACCGCAAGGCCGGCAACATCGCCGATTTCGTCACGCGCTGGGGCGGCCATTACGAGCACATGGTCGTGCTCGACGCGGACAGCCTGATGACCGGCACCTGCATCGTGCGCCTCGCAGCGGCGATGGAGGCCGACCCGGACGCCGGTATTATCCAGTCGCTGCCCCTGATCATCAATCGCAACACCTTCTTCGCGCGGCTGCAGCAATTCGCGGCGCGGGTTTACGGCCCGGTGATCGCGACGGGCCTGGCGATCTGGTCCGGCCGCGACGGCAACTACTGGGGCCACAACGCGATCATCAGGACGAAGGCCTTCGCCGACCATTGCGGCCTGCCCGACCTCAAGGGCAAGCCGCCCTTCGGCGGCCATGTCCTCAGCCACGATTTCGTCGAAGCCGCGCTGATCCGGCGTGCCGGCTGGTCGGTCTACATGCTGCCCGACCTGACGGGCTCCTATGAGGAGAGCCCGCCCTCGCTGATCGACATCGCCACCCGCGACCGGCGCTGGTGCCAGGGCAATCTGCAGCATTCGCGCATCATCGGCGCCAAGGGCCTGAAGCTCTCGACCCGCCAGCACTTCGCCACCGGCATGATGGCCTATCTCGCCTCGCCCTTCTGGCTGATGCAGCTGGTGGTCGGCATCCTGATCGTGCTGCAGGTCAACTACGCCAGGCCTGAGTACTTCACCGAAGAGTTCAGGCTCTTCCCGGTCTGGCCGCGCTTCGACCCCGAGCGTGCGCTCAACCTGTTCGGGCTGACCATGGCGATCCTGCTGGCGCCGAAGCTGTTCGGCCTCCTGCTGACGCTGTTCGACGGCAAGCTCCGGCGCGCCTGCGGCGGCGGCATCCGGCTCGTCCTCTCGGCACTACTGGAAATCCTGTTCTCGGCGTTCTTCGCGCCGATCATGATGGTGATCCAGTCCGGCTCGGTCTTCCAGATCCTGGTCGGGCGCGACACCGGCTGGAATCCGCAGCGCCGCGACGACGGCTCGATCCCGCTCAAGGACATCGTCCGCCGGCACCGCGCCCATACGCTGCTCGGCCTGGTCGCCGGCCTGTCCGCCTTCATGATCGCGACCTCGCTCTTCGCCTGGATGTCACCGACGATCGTCGGCTTGCTGCTGGCGATCCCGCTCTCCTGGGCTTCGGGCAACCTCGCGCTCGGCCTCTGGCTGAAGCGGCGCGGGCTCCTGATGACGCCGGAGGAAGGCGACCCGCCGGCGATCGCCTCGCGGGCCAACGCGCTCCAGGCCGAGTTCGCGCAGGCCGGCTTCGACGATGCCGACGGGCTTGCGACCCTGCACGCCGATCCGATGCTGCGCGCGACCCACGAAGCCATGCTGCCTCAGGTCCAGCCGCGCCGACGCGGCGAGATCGAGCCCGACCGCGCTGTCGCGCAAGCGAAGCTGATCGATGCCGAGACGATCGCCGACGCGGTGATCTGGCTGAAGCCGAAGGAACGGATGGTCGTCCTGCACGACCGGGCTTTGCTGGGCCTGCTGGCGAATCTGCCGGATGGCCCGGCCCATGCCGGCGCCGAGGCGCCCACCCACTAGAACACGGCGCCTTGCAACGGCCTCACGGGCGGCTTCCTATCAGTTCGCTCAGGCCGTCATCGGTTTGAAGGACTACGAACCCGGCCAGCTCAAGCACTCTCCTTGCCATTGCAGCAAGGAGACCGTCATGCAGCGACGCCAATTTCTTCTGGGCCTGATCGGTGCCGTCGCCGGCGGGGCATCCCTCGCCGCCCTGCCCTCTGCAGCGATGGCAGCCAGCCCGCTCGACCGCGCCGTGGCGCAGGCTTCCGAAGCCGAGGCCGACTACACGCTGCTGGTCGGGCGGCTGACGCACCGCCGCCGGGCCGGTGGCTGGTGGCGCATGCGCGTCGCCAGAGCGCGCGCCTGGGGGCGCAGGGGGCGGCCGGGCCGGCGTTGATCCGATTGGGCTGAGCCCCCGCGCTCAGCCCATCTCGAAAACGATGGCGCAGCCGAAGGCGGCCTCCGCCGGCACAATGACGCGTGCGCCGTCCGTGCGATGCGCGACGCCGCGCTCGGCGAGTCGGGAGCGTATCGGTTCGAGCTCCGGTACCGCGACCGCAAAGCCGGCAAAGCGGGCCTGGTCCTGCCGGCTCTCATCGTCGAGACTGGCGGCGGCCGCCTGCGGCGTCAGCACGTCCAGCCGCCCGCGCGGCAGCGGCAGACGCAGGCTCGCTTCCGGCGTCGCGAAGCTCTCGGCGTCCGAGAAAGCGTTGAGGAAAGCCGTTTGCGCAGCCGGCTGCTGCGCCACCAGGAACACGGCGGACAGCCCGCTCGCACCGTTCTCGTGCTGCTGGAAGGCCGGATTCCAGAAGTTCTGGGGTTCAAGCTGCTGGCAGACGAAGAAGCCACATTCCGGTGCGGCTGCATTGTCGGCGAAAGCCAGCGAAAAGGCGACGCGGACCTCGCTGCCATCGGGCCGGCGCGCCTGCCGCTCGAAGAAGAAGGGCTCGAAATCGCCAATGCCGGCGGCGCGGAAGCTTTCGGCGTCACCCTTCGAGTCGCGGCTTTCCAGCACCAGCATCGACATGCCCTCCCCCCGCGCCAGCGCGTCGCGCACGAAGGCGCCGAAGGAGAAATGTCGCGGCGCATGCGGCGGGATCAGCGTGGCGTCGCCGACCGTGATCAATTCGAGGAAGGCGCCGGGAAACTGGACGATCCGGTTCTCGGTCCCCCAGGGATGGCGGTTGCGCGCACCGACGCGGAAGCCGAGATCGGCATAGAAGGCGCCGGCCGCGTCGAGATCGGCGACGCCGATGACGAGATGGTCGAGGCCGCGGGCATTGGTTTCAGGCATGGGCAAACCGTAGGCGTTGGGCGCTACGGCTCGATGACATGCGGCACGAAGCGCGAGGTGTTCTTGGTGATCGGAGTCGTATCCTCGCGGATGCCGAGCCCGCAAGGCTGCGAGGCGACCAGCCAGGAGCCGAGCACCGGATAATTGCCGTCGAAATTCGGCAGCATCGCGGTCGCCTGCAGGATGAAGCCCTCGGCACCATAGGGGCCATCGTCGCTATCGCGCACCTCCCCGCCCTCGACCAGCGTCACATTGGCGCCCTCGCGCGAATAGAGTGGCTTGCGGACATGGTTCGCGCCCAACTCCGCGCAGCGCGGATCGTCCTCGAAATAGGCCGGCAGCAGATTGGGATGGCCGGGCGCCATCTCCCAGAGATAGGGCAAGAGCCCCTTGCTCGACACCAGCGCCTTCCAGGGCGGCTCGACGAACTGGCAGCGCGAGCCGGCGAGCGCCGAGGCGTACTGCTCCCGGAACAGCCACTCCCAGGGATAGAGCTTGAACAGCATCTCGACCGGCAGGCTGGCGCCGTCGCAGAAGCGCCCGTCGGCAAGCAGGCCGAGCTCCTCGATGAAAGTGAAGCGGGCGTCGATCCCGGCCTGGCCGGCGCAGTCGATCAGATAGTCGACGGTGCCCTTGTCCTCGACGCTGTCCTGCACGCAGGTGAAGTGCATGCGTTCGGGCTTCGGATTGCGCAGCTGACCGAAAGCGGCGATCAGGCGCTCATGCAGTGAGTTGAACTGATCGCAGCCGCGCGAGATCAGGCCCTGTGCCATCGCCTGCTCGAGCCAGTCCCATTGCACCACGGCCGCTTCGAACAGCGAGGTCGGCGTATCGGCATTGTATTCCAGCAGCTTGGCCGGTCCCTTGCCGTCATAGGCGAGGTCGAGCCGGCCGTAGAGATTGCGGTCGCCGCGCTGCCAGCTGTCGCGGATCAGGCCCCACTGCGCGTCGGGGATCGCCAGCCGGCGCAGGATGGCCTCGTCCTTGAGGGCGCGCTCGACGAAGGCGAAGCAGAGCCCTTCGATCTCGCTGGTCGGCGCCTCGATGTCCTCCTCGATCTCCTTCAGCGAGAAGGCATAGGCGACGCTCTCGTCCCAATAGGTCTCGCCGTCGAGCGTGTGATAGGCGAAGCCGAGGCGCTCGGCCTCGGCCTGCCAGTTCTTGCGTGGCGCTACGCGAAGCCGTTGCATCGGTCAGGACGAGGAATGAGAGGAGAAGGAGCGGGAGGTTGAGCCGAATCCGCCGCGCGAGGCGACGCTCGGCGTGCTCGCCATCCCCGTAGAGGAGATGTTGCGGGCAACCATCGCCTGGCCCGATGTCGTGGTATAGGCGCGCGAGCGGCTGCTGCTGCCGCCATAATAGCCGCCGCTGGACGACGAAGACGATGACGACGAGCTCCTCGCCGGCTGCTCGCATTCGGGGCGACCGGAACCCGGCTGGCGTGTGCCGGGCGGGCAGGCCGCATTGGTCGGCGGCAGGAGTGGCTGGGCCGCACCACCTCCGGACATGAACTGGCGTGCCAGCATGATGCCCGCCAGCGCCGGGATGAAGACCTGGGCATTGTTCCAGACCGCGCTCTGGCAACCGTTGGCGCCATATTCCTGCTCGCAGGAGGCACTGCTGGTAAACTTCTTGGCGTCGCGCAGATGGTCGGCGGAGGCCTCGTTGAAGCGCTGCTCGCACTGGCTGGCGCTGAGCTGGTTGGCAGCCCGGCACTCGGAGAGATTACTGTAGATCAGCGAATCGTCGGTCTCGCCGCCGGAGAGCGACCAATAGGTCGCGACAAGCACCACCCCCGCGGCGGCAAGCCCGATCTGGGTCGAGCGCTTCATCGGCCCCTCCTACAAGGTCATGCTGGCGGCTGCGAGCGTGCCGCTGATCACAGCGATCACCGCCAGCATCGCCGCCGACGGAATCCGATCCTCCTCGATCTTGCGCGAGAGGTCGGGGATGACGATGCGGGCGAAGCCATAGGCGCCGAATTGGACGACCATGGCGATCACGGCCCAGATCACCAGGTCGGGAATGCTGGCGGCCTGCTCGATCGCCGTTTCGAGCGGCACCGAGAAGCCGATCAGGTTGCCGCCGAAGGCGATCGCGGCGGATAGGTTGCCGCCCCTGATCAGCGCGATCTCGTCATGGGCGGTCAGCCGCATATAGACGGCAGCGAAGCCGGCGATCAGCGCGAAGCCGACGCAGAAATAGAGGATGAACGCCGGCAAGCCGGCCATCGAGATCGTCATGCTGCAGCCCCTTGCATGCGATGATGTTCAAGGAGGTCACTATACGTCAGCGGCGCCGCTGCGCCAGACTGTCGCGGCTCGTACTGTGGGCGCGCGGGCGACGTCACGGAGAGACTCCATGAAGGAAAGACATGCCCGATGCTCTTGCGGGGCTCTGAGCCTGATCTGCCGTGGCGAGCCGGCGCTCGTCTCGCTCTGCCATTGCCGGGAATGCCAGCGCCGCACCGGCAGCACCTATGGCATCGCCGCCTTCTTTCCGCGCCGGCAGCTCGAGATCAGCGGCGAAGCGACAGCCTATCGCCGGCAGGCCGACAGCGGGTTCGACGTTACGCAGCACTTCTGTCCGCGCTGCGGCAGCACGGTCTTTTGGGAGGCTGCGCGCAAGCCCGAGATGATTGCGGTCGCGGTCGGCGCCTTCGCCGATCCGGAATTCCCTGCGCCGGCCAAGCAGGTCTACAGCCAGCACCGCCACCCTTGGGTCGCGGTGCCGGTCGATTGATCGCTGGGGTCAGACCAAGCGGCTCTGCACCACCGCCGCCTCGATGAAGCTGGCGAAGAGCGGATGCGGCTCGAACGGCCGCGACTTCAGCTCGGGATGGTACTGCACGCCGATGAACCAGGGATGGTCGGGATATTCGACCGTCTCCGGCAGCAGGCCGTCGGGCGAGACGCCGCTGAAGCGCAGGCCCTTGGCCTCGAGCAGCTCGCGGTAGCCCATATTGACCTCGTAGCGGTGACGATGCCGCTCGGAGATCTCGGTCGAGCCGTAGATCTTGGCGATCTTGGTGTCGTCGGACAGCTTCGACTGATAGGCGCCGAGCCGCATCGTGCCGCCGAGATCGCCGCCGGAGAAGCGCTGCTCCAGCTCGTTGCCGCGCATCCACTCGGTCATCAGGCCGACGACGGGCTGCTCTGTCGGGCCGAACTCGGTCGAGTTGGCGTCTTTGACGCCGGCAAGCGAGCGCGCCGCCTCGATCACCGCCATCTGCATGCCGAAGCAGATGCCGAAATAGGGCACCTTGCGCTGCCGGGCGAAGCTCGCCGCCTTGATCTTGCCCTCGGCGCCGCGATGGCCGAAGCCGCCGGGCACAAGGATGCCGTGGACATGCTCGAGGAAGGGCGCGGGGTCCTCCTTCTCGAAGACCTCGGATTCGATCCAGTCGAGGTTGACCTTGACCCGGTTGGCGATGCCGCCATGGGTCAGCGCCTCGATCAGCGACTTATAGGCGTCCTTCATCCCGGTGTACTTGCCGACGATGGCGATGGTGACCTCGCCTTCCGGGTTCTTGATCCGCTCGGAGATGCGCCGCCAGTCGCTGATGTCCGGCGGGGTCTTGTCGTCCATGCCGAACGCCGCCAGCACCTCGGTGTCGAGCCCCTCGGCATGGTAGGACAGCGGCACGTCGTAGATCGAGGCGACGTCGCGTGCTTCGATCACCGCCGTCTCGCGGACATTGCAGAACAGCGCCAGCTTGCGCCGCTCCTCGACCGGGATCTCGCGATCGGTGCGGCAGAGCAGGATGTCCGGCTGGATGCCGATCGAGCGCAGCTCGGCGACCGAATGCTGCGTCGGCTTGGTCTTCAATTCGCCCGCGGTCGGGATGTAGGGCAACAGCGTCAGGTGCACGAAGATGCACTGGCCTCGCGGCAATTGCTGGCTGATCTGGCGGATCGATTCGAGGAAGGGCAGGCTCTCGATGTCGCCGACCGTGCCGCCGATCTCGACCAGCACGAAGTCGTAGCCGTCATTGCCGGAGAGGACGAACTCCTTGATCGCGTTGGTGACATGCGGGATGACCTGGATCGTGGCGCCGAGATAGTCGCCCCGGCGCTCGCGCGTCAGGATGTCCATGTAGATGCGGCCGGTGGTGATGTTGTCGCCCTTGTTGCAGGGCCGGCCGGTGAAGCGCTCGTAATGGCCGAGGTCGAGATCGGTCTCGGCGCCATCGTCGGTGACGAAGACTTCGCCGTGCTGATACGGGCTCATCGTGCCCGGATCGACATTGAGATAGGGATCGAGCTTGCGCAGGCGGACCTTATGGCCACGCGCCTGCAGGAGAGCAGCCAGAGCAGCCGCCGCCAGGCCTTTGCCGAGCGAGGACACCACGCCGCCGGTGATGAAGACATACCGCGTCATGGGAGGTCACCTTTAACGCCTAGAGTTCGATTCGCTAAGCACGCTGGTGCAGACCTTTCCTGCGCCTAGTGCTTGTCCACAAAAGAGAAGGGCCGGTTTCCCGGCCCCTGCCCTCGTCTCGTCCGGTCACCGTGTCGGCGTTCCCGGCTGCGGCGGCTGTGAGCCGCCTTGGTTCTGCATCTGCCGGAGCTGGTCGAGCACCCCGCCGGCATTCGGCGCCGAGGGTCCGCTAGGGGCGGCCGGAGCGGTCGTGCCCGCCGGCGCCGGGGCGCCGTCGATGATCGAGCGCTGTGTGCGGCCATGGGTCGCCATCACCGCGAGCGCGATCGACGTCATGAAGAACAGGCCGGCGAGGATCGCAGTGGCGCGGGTCAGCGCATTGGCCTGGCCGCGACCGGTCATGAAGCCGCCGACGCCGCCTCCGCCGCCCGAGCCCATGCCGAGGCCGCCGCCTTCGGAGCGCTGCAGCAGCACCACGCCGACCAGCGCGATCACGATCAACAGGTGAATGACGATGAGGACGTTCTGCATGGCTCACGAAATGGGTATGGCGCGGGCGCCTGCCAAGATGGCGGCATCCCGCGGATCGGCGCTGCCCATAGCATGGGCTTTCCGCCCATGCCACCCGCGATTTCGATGTCCTTGTTTGATATCCTTGCGAGGTCAGGCGCAGGCGCGCGCAATCGCCAGGAAATCCTCGGCCTTGAGGCTGGCGCCGCCGACGAGCGCGCCGTCGACATTGGCGACGTTCATCAGCTCGGCCGCATTGCCCGGCTTGACCGAGCCGCCATAGAGCAGCCTGACCCCGGCCGCCGTCGCCTTGCCGAGGATGCGCCCGAGCTCGGCCCGGATCGCCTCGTGCATCTCGGCGACATCTGCCGCGGTCGGCGTCAGGCCGGAGCCGATCGCCCAGACCGGCTCATAGGCGACGACCAGCGAGGCCGCGGTCGCGCCGTCGGGCACCGAGCCGCGCAATTGCTTCTTCACGACCGCCAGCGCCTTGCCGGCCTCGCGCTCGTCCTTGGTCTCGCCGACGCAGACGATCGGCGTCAGCCCTTCCGCCAGCGCCGCCTCGGCCTTGGCCTTCACCTGCGCATTGCTCTCACCATGCAAAGTGCGGCGCTCGGAATGGCCGACGATGACATAGGTCGCCCCAGCATCGACCAGCATCTGCGCCGAGACCTCGCCGGTATAGGCGCCGCTGGCGTGGGCGCTGCAATCCTGCCCCCCGGTGGCGATGCGCGAGCCGATCAGCGATGCCGTCAACGTGAACAGCAGCGTTGCGGGCGGGCAGATCGCGAGGTCGACGGCCTGCCGCAGGGGGGCGTCAGCACCCTTCGCCACCGCGGCGGCGATGGCGAGATCCGCCTTCAGCCCGTTCATCTTCCAGTTGCCCGCCACCAGCGGCTTGATCGTTCGCGTCACGGCTGCTCTCCAAATCTTGTCCGTTCGGCTCTAGCAACGCCGTCACATGATCGCAATCGAGGCCGGTCGCAGCGATTGCCCGAAAGCGTCGCTCTACCTATAAGCGGCGCGCAGCGGCACGGCCGCGTGAGAATTGGGAAGACCGGACCATGATGATGCAGGGCCTGCGCAAGGCGGGACAGAGCCTGATCGGCAGGATCGTCGTCGCGATCATGTTCGGCTTCCTGATCATCTCCTTCGCGATCTGGGGCATCGGCGACATCTTCCGTGGCTATGGCCGCAACGCCGTCGCCGTCGTCGGCAAGACCGAGATCAGCCTGGAGCAGGTCCGCACCGCCTATCAGAACGAGATCCAGCAATTGCAGCGCCAGCAGCGCCGCCAGATCAGCCCCGATCTCGCCCGGGCGCTGGGCCTCGACCAGCGCGTGCTGTCGCGCCTCGTCACCGACGCGACGCTGGACCAGACCGCTACGAAGCTCGGCCTAGCGGTCTCCGACGAGACCGTGCGCAACATCCTGTTCAGCGATCCGAACCTGAAGAACGCCGCCGGCCAGTTCGATCCCGCCCGCTTCAACGAGCTGCTGCGCGCCATCGGCATGAACGAACAGCAATTCGTTCGGGAGCAGCGCACCGCGACGATGCGCCAGGAGCTCGCCGAGATGGTGGTCGGCGCCGTGACGGCCCCGGTCGCGCTGCAGGAGCTCGGCCATCGCCTGCGCCATGAGCAGCGCGAGATCGCCTACATCACCTTGCCCGAGAGCGCTGCCGGCGAGATCGCTGCGCCGAGCGACGAGGTGCTGCGCAAGTATTTTGACGAGCGCAAGGCCGCCTTCCGCGCGCCTGAATACCGCACCGCCAATGTGCTGGTCCTGACGGCCGCCAGCCTCGCCGATCCGAGCAAGGTCAGCGATGCCGACGCACGCGCCCGTTACGAGCAGGTCAAGGCACAACGCTTCGGCTCGGCCGAGCGGCGCACCGTCCAGCAGATCGGCTTCCCCTCGCTGGAGGAGGCCAAGGCCGCCAAGGCGAAGATCGACGCCGGCGAGACTTTCGAGGCGATCGGCGCCAGCCGCAACATCGCCGAGGCCGACCTGACGCTCGGCACCTTCACCCGCGAAGGCCTGTTCGATCCGGCCGTGCGCGACGCCGCCTTCGCCCTGGCGCAGGGCGCGGTCAGCGAGCCCGTGCAGGGCGGCTTCGGCGTCGTGCTGCTGCGCGTCCCGACCATCGAACCGGCCCGGCTGAAGAGCTTCGAGGAGGTCGCCGACGAGGTTCGCCGCGATGTCGCGACGAGCCGCGCTGCGGAGCAGCTCACCGATCTGCACGACAAGATCGAGGACCAGCGCGCTTCGGCCAAGCCGCTGCCGGAGATCGCCAAGGAGTTCAACCTCGCCTTGCGCAATTTCGGCCCGGCCGATTCCAGCCTCGGCAAGGCCGACGGGACGCAGGAGACCTCCCTCCCCGGTGGGGACACGACGCTGCAGGCGCTGTTCCGCTCCGACATCGGCGTCGACAACGAGGCCGTGCGCCTGCCCAACAATGGCGGCTATGTCTGGTTCGACGTGACCAAGATCGATCCGCCGCGCGAGCGCGGCTTCGACGAGGTCAAGGCCGAGGTCGAGAAGCAATGGCGCGCCGACGAGGTCGCCTCGCGCCTCTCGGCGCAGGCGCGCGAGATCGTGCAGAAGCTCGACGCCGGCGAGAAGCTCGACGCGATCGCCTTTGCGCGCGGGCTCGCTTTGGAGGATGCGACACTGGGCCGCCAGGACCAGAGCGAGGCGCTGCCGCGTAATGTTGTCTCGCTGATCTTCGGCACGCCGGCCGGCAAGGCCGGCTCGGCCGCGGTCGAGACCGCCGGCCGCGTCGTCTTCCAGGTCAAGGCGGCGACGGTCAGTTCCTATGCCCGCACCACCGAGGATGCCGAGAACTTCGTAAAGCTGCTGACGTCGAGCATCAGCGAGGACCTGCTCGCGCAATATGTCGGCAAGCTGCAGAACGATTTGGGCGTCCAGATCAACCCGGCGGCGCTGCGCAACGCCACCGGCGGCCAGAACTGAAGCGGGACGCATGGACCCGACCGCCGACTTCGCCCGCTTCGCCGCCGCCTACGCAGCCGGCGAGCCGCAATTGCTGACGCTGTCGCTGGTCGGCGATTGCGAGACGCCGGTCGCCGCCTTCCTGAAGCTGCGCCACGCTTATAAGGGTCCGGCCTTCCTGCTGGAATCGGTCGAGGGCGGCGCCGTGCGCGGCCGTTATTCGATGATCGGGCTCGATCCGGACCTGATCTGGCGCTGTCATCGCGGGCAGGCTTCGCTTTGCCGGCTGGCGCATGGCGAGGACTTCGTCGCCGACCCGCGCCCGGCCTTCGATTCGCTGCGCACCCTGCTCGCCGAGAGCGCCATCCCCGATCGCGACGGCCTGCCGCCGATGGCGGCCGGCGTCTTCGGCTATCTCGGCTACGACATGGTGCGCCTGATGGAGCGCCTGCCGGAAGCCAAGGCGACCGGCCCGGGCGTGCCCGATGCCATCCTGACCCGGCCGACGCTGATGGTCGTGTTCGATTCGATCCGCGACGAGATCACCGTCGTGACGCCGGTGCGGCCGCAAGCGAACGTCCCGGCCCGCGCCGCCCATGAGCGGGCGCAGGAGCGACTCGACGCGGTGGTGCGGGCGCTCGAAGGCCCGCTGCCCGACGAAGCCGGCATCGACATCGCCGCGATCGCGCATCCCGAATCGACCTCGAACACCAGCGAAGCCGA
The DNA here is from genome assembly GCA_013823325.1 of Methylobacterium sp. Classification (GTDB taxonomy): domain Bacteria; phylum Pseudomonadota; class Alphaproteobacteria; order Rhizobiales; family Beijerinckiaceae; genus Allobosea; species Allobosea vestrisii. Next base: position 19,364 of record PNLY01000048.1, on the reverse strand, counting down.
GTTCCACGCCATGGTCGCGACGGCGCAGGAATACGTCCGCGCCGGCGACATCTTCCAGGTCGTGCTCTCGCAGCGCTTCGAGGCGCCGTTCGAACTGCCGCCCTTCGCGCTCTACCGGGCGCTGCGGCGGGTCAATCCGGCGCCCTTCCTCTGCTATCTCGATTTCGAGGCCTTCCAGATCGTCTGCTCCAGCCCAGAGATCCTGGTGCGGCTGCGCGACGGCAAGGTCACGATCCGGCCGATCGCCGGCACGCGCCCGCGCGGCGCGACGCCCGCCGCCGACGAAGCCCTGGCGGACGAATTGCTGGCCGATCCGAAGGAGCGGGCCGAGCATCTGATGCTGCTCGATCTCGGCCGCAACGATGTCGGCCGGGTCGCCGAGATCGGCAGCGTCAACGTCACCGATTCCTTCTTCATTGAGCGCTACAGCCAGGTGATGCACATCGTCTCGAACGTCGAGGGACGCATCTCCGGCGAGCACGATGCGCTCTCGGCCCTCGCCGCCGGCTTCCCGGCCGGGACTGTCTCCGGTGCGCCCAAGGTGCGCGCCATGGAGATCATCGACGAGCTCGAGAAGGACGGGCGCGGCGCCTATGGCGGCTGCATCGGCTATTTCGGCGCCAATGGCGAAATGGACACCTGCATCGTCCTGCGCACCGCGGTCGTCCAGGACGGCCGCATGCAGGTCCAGGCCGGCGCCGGCATCGTCTACGATTCGAACCCGGCCTCCGAGCAGCTCGAATGCATCAACAAGGCCAAAGCGCTGTTCAAGGCGGCCGAAGAGGCCGTGCGCTTCGCCGCGCGCAGCCGGCGGGGGCAGTGAGCCGAGCGCGCTCGTTCGCATGCGCCCCTCCCGAAGACGCATGTCCGCTCACTTGCGCGGGGTGTTTTCGCCCGCGCATATTGCCGGTAGTCGAGAGCGCCACTCCCTAGCCCTCAGGTTGCTTCGGACGGCCACTCAGCAATCAGAACGCGCCCTGCCCGCTGGCACGAATGCCTGAAGCGGAAAGACAGGGCTCGGTGACAAATGGAGAGGAAACCATGCGTTTGCGCGCAACCATGATCAGCAGCGGCATCGCTCTGGCGCTTCTGGCCGGCACGGCCGCCATCGCCCAGCAAGCGCAGAAGGTGACGGTCGCCGTCACCGCCATCGTCGAGCACCCGGCGCTCGACGCTGCCCGCGACGGCATCAAGAAGGCGCTGGAAGAGGCCGGCTACAAGGACGGCACCAACTTCACCTTCCGCTATGAGTCGGCGCAGGGCTCCCCGGCGACGGCGGCGCAGATCGCCCAGAAATTCGCCGGCGAGAACCCGAATGTGATCGTCGCGATCGCGACCCCTTCCGCCCAGGCGATGGTGACCGCGACGCAGACGATCCCGGTGGTCTTCACTGCGGTGACCGACCCGGTCGCCGCCCAGATCGTCAAGGACAAGCAGGCGCCGGGCGGCAACATCACCGGCATCTCCGACTTCTCGCCGCTGGAAGCCCAGTTCGACCTGATCAAGGAACTGGTCCCGTCTGCCAAGAAGATCGGCGTCGTCTACAACCCCGGCGAGGCCAACAGCGTCGCGCTGCTCAACGCCGTGAAGGCGCTGGCGCCCGCCCGCAACCTCCAGATCATCGAGGCCTCGGCCGGCCGCACGGCCGATGTCTCCGGCGCAGCACAGAATCTCGTCGGCAAGGTCGACGCGATCTACCTGCCGACCGACAACACCATCATCTCGGCGCTCGGCACGGTGCTGGCCGTCGGCGCCGACAACAAGCTGCCGGTGTTCACCGGCGACACCGAGTCGGTCCAGAAGGGCTCGGTCGCCTCGATCGGCTTCGACTACTTCCAGGTCGGCCTCGAGACCGGCGCGGTCGTCGTGCGCGTCCTCAAGGGCGAGAAGCCGGGCACCATCCCGGTCAAGAACGCCAGCGGCAGCAATCTCGTCATCAACGCCAAGGCCGCCGCCGCCATGGGCGTGACGATCCCCGCCGCCGTGCAGGCCCGCGCCAAGCAGGTGATCAACTGATCTGAGGCGCGGCGGCGTTCCCGCGCCGCCGCTCCCGGCCGCCTACCCATTCCAGACCAGAACAAGCAGGGCGACCGATGAGTCTCATCGCCACCCTGGGCGCCATCGAGATCGGACTGGTGTTCGCTCTCGTGGCGCTCGGTGTCTACATCACCTTCCGCGTCCTCGACTTTCCCGACCTCACGGTCGACGGCACCTTGCCGCTCGGCGCCGCCGTCGCAGCGGCGATGATCGCCGGCGGCATCAATCCGATCTTCGCCACGCTGGCGGCGATCGTCGCCGGCTTCCTGGCCGGGACCGTCACCGCCTGGCTCAACATCCGCTTTGCGATCCTGCACCTGCTCGCCGGCATCCTCACGATGACGGCGCTGTTCTCGATCAATCTGCGGGTGATGGGCGTGCCCAATATCCCGCTGATGAACCGGCCGACGGTGATTGACTTCTTCGCCTGGCTGAACCCGCTGATCGCCGCCACCGGGCTACCCGGCCGCCCGACGCTGCGGGTTCTGGCCCTGCTGATCATCGTCCTCGTCATCGGCGCCCTGCTCGCCCGCTTCCTCAAGACCGAGTTCGGCCTGGCGATGCGCGCCACCGGCGCCAATCCGCGCATGGCGCGGGCGCAGGGCATCCGTACCGACATGCACGTCTATGTCGGCGTCGCCCTCTCCAACGGCCTCGTCGCGCTTGCCGGTGCGTTATTCGCGCAGACGGCCGGCTTCGCCGATGTCAGCATCGGCACCGGCACCATCATCGCCGGGCTCGCCGCCGTCATCCTCGGCGAGACGATTTTCCGTACGAAGTCGATCGTCGTCGCGGTGTTCTCCTGCCTGATCGGCGCTATCGCCTACCGGCTCGCCATCGCGCTCGCGCTGAATGCCGGCTGGCTCGGCCTGCGCGCCTCCGACCTCAACCTCGTCACGGCCGTGCTGGTCGGCATCGCCCTGATGCTGCCTGGTTTCGCCAATCCGCTGCGCAGCCTGTTCAAGCGGAGCGCCCCATGATCAGCGTCCGGGATGTCCACGTTACCTTCGGGCGCGGCACGCCACTGGAGAACCGTGCTCTGCGCGGCCTCGATCTCACCGTGCCCGAGGGCGAGTTCATCACTGTGATCGGCTCGAACGGCGCCGGCAAGTCGACGCTGCTCAACGTTCTCAGCGGCGATGCAAGGGCCGAGCGCGGCACTGTCGAGGTCGACGGCATCGACGTGACCCGCTGGCCGACGCCGAAGCGCGCCGGCCTGATCGCCCGTGTCTTCCAGGACCCGATGGCCGGCACCTGCGAACGCCTGACGATCGAGGAGAACATGGCGCTGGCCCAGGCGCGCGGTCGCGCCCGCGGCCTCGGCGCGGCGCTCGACCGCTCGCGCCGGTCCCTGTTCCGCGACAAGCTGGCGATGCTCGGTCTCGGGCTGGAGAACCGGCTCGGCGATTCGATGGGTCTGCTCTCGGGCGGCCAGCGCCAGGCGGTCAGCCTGTTGATGTCGACGCTGGCGGGCACCAAGACGCTGCTGCTCGACGAGCACACCGCCGCGCTCGATCCGCGCACGGCCGCTTTCGTGCTCGACCTGACCCGGCGCATCGTCGAGGAGCAGAAGCTGACCGCCCTGATGGTCACCCATTCGATGCGCGACGCGCTCGACCATGGCAGCCGCACCGTGATGCTGCACGAGGGCAAGGTCGTCTTCGACATCGCCGGCGAGCGTCGCAAGGCGATGGACGTGCCCGACCTCTTGCGCCTGTTCAAGCAGGTGCGTGGCGAGGAGCTCTCGGACGACAGTCTGTTGCTGAGCTGAGGCTTCGAGCCGTCAAGCCCGAATCTTCACGTTGCGTGCCAGGAAGTCGATGAAGGCGCGCATCCGCGCCGGGACGAAGCCGCCCTGCCCGAGATAGACGGCGTGGATCGCCTCGATGTCGCCGGGGTTGAAGTCCTCTAGGACCGTGACGAGCCGCCCTGCGGCGACCTCGGCCTGGGTATGAAAGCGCCCCAGCCGCGCGAGCCCGATGCCGGCGACGGCGAGCTGGCGCGCGATCTCGCCATCGCCGACCTGGGTGTTGCCGACGGCGGCGATCGAGATCAGCGCGCCGTCGACGCGAAACGGCCAGCCCTCGACCGACCTAGCGAAGTTGAAGCCGAGCAGGTTGTGCTTCGTGAGATCCGCCGGCGTCTTCGGCTCGCCATGGCGGGCGAGATACTCCGGCGAGGCGACGACGGCGACGGCGCTCTCGCCGATCTTGCGAGCCATCAGCTGGTTGCCGCGCAAGGGCCCCGGCGCGACGCGGATCGCGATGTCGGCCCGCTCCTCGATCAGGTCGACGACCTGGTCGGTGAAGACCAGATCGACCGAGAGCTCGGGATGCTCGGCCAGGAAGGCCGGCACCAGCGGCAGCAGAATCTGGTTGCCGAAGGCGACATTGGCGTTGACCCGCACCCGCCCGCGCGGGGCGCGGCCCGCCGCCGCCTCGCATTCCGCCTCGGCGATGTCGGAGAGGATGGTGACACAGCGCTGATGGAAGGCCTGCCCTTCCGCCGTCAGTTGCAGCTTGCGCGTCGAGCGGTTGACCAGCCTGGCGCCGAGCCTTGCCTCCAGCCTTGTGACCAGCTTGCTGACGGCGGACGGCGTCATGCCGAAGAGCTTTGCGGCAGCGGAGAAGCCGCCGCGCTCGACCACGGCCGCGAACACTTCCATCTCGCCGGAGCGGTTGCTGAGCAGGGCTGCCATGGTGAACTCAAGTCACAAGTGATGTTACGAGCGGCATCCTAGTTCAAAACGCTGCATTGCACCATCTGGCTGGGCATCATCCCCTTTCGCCTGGCGCGGAGCGTCCCATGCCCATTGCCGTCTATGCCCTCACCGCCGGTGCCTTCGGCATCGGCACCACCGAATTCGTCATCATGGGCCTGCTGCTGCAGGTCGCCGCCGATCTCGGCGTCTCGGTCGCGATGACCGGGCTGCTGATCTCCGGCTATGCGCTCGGCGTCTTCGTCGGGGCGCCTGTCCTGACTCTCGCCACCCGCAAGCTGCCGCGCAAGCAGGTGCTGATCCTGCTGATGGCGATCTTCACCCTCGGCAACATCGCCTGTGCGCTCGCGCCGAGCTACGGCCTGCTGATGGCGGCGCGCATCGTCACCTCGCTGGCGCACGGTACCTTCTTCGGCGTCGGCTCGGTCGTCGCGACCAGTCTCGTTCCGGAGGACAAGAAGGCTTCGGCCATCGCCGTGATGTTCACCGGCCTCACCATCGCGACCCTGCTCGGCGTGCCCGCCGGCGCCTGGCTTGGCCTGCATTTCGGCTGGCGCGCCACCTTCTGGACCATCGCCGCGATCGGCGTCGTCGCCATGCTGGTGCTCGCCCGTCTCGTCCCGGCCGACAAGGGCAAGGTCGAGGTCGCGCCGCTGCGCCAGGAGCTCGCGACCCTCGCCGATCCGCAGGTGCTGCTCGGCCTCGCCATGACCGTGCTCGGCTTCGGCGGCGTCTTCGCGGTCTTCACCTATATTCAGCCGATCCTGGTCGAGATCACCGGCTTCTCGCAGGAGGCGGTCTCGCCGATCCTCTTGCTCTTCGGCCTCGGCCTGATCGTCGGCAACATGCTCGGCGGCAAGCTCGCCGACCGCAACCTGCCCGTCGCCCTGCTTGCAACCACGGCGACCCTCGCCGTCGTGCTTTTCGCGATGACCGCGACGCTGCGCTCGCCCATCGCCGTGACGATCTTCGTCGGCCTGATCGGGGCCGCCGCCTTCGCGACTGTCGCGCCCTTGCAGATGCGCGTGCTCGACAAGGCGGGCCCGGCCGGGCGTAATCTCGCCTCCAGCCTCAACATCGCCGCCTTCAACCTCGGCAATGCCTTCGGCGCCTGGCTCGGCGGCGTCACCATCGATCACGGCCCGGGCTTGGCCGCCGTGACCTGGGTCGCCGCTTTGGTGCCGCTGGCAAGCCTGGTGCTGGCCGTGATCAGCCTGCGCCTCGACAAGCGCCCGCAGACGGCGCTGCAGACCGGCCCCGCGTCCTGCCCGCAGCCATAATTATCAGATACTTCGCAGAAGGAACTAAACCATGGATTACAGATATCTCGGCCGCTCCGGCCTCAAGGTCCCGGCGCTCAGCTTCGGCGCCGGCACCTTCGGCGGCCAGGGCCCGCTCTTCAGCGCCTGGGGCACCAGCGACGCGAAGGAGGCGACCCGTCTTATCGACGTCTGCCTGGAAGCCGGGCTCAACCTCTTCGACACCGCCGACGTCTATTCGAACGGCGCCTCCGAGGAAGTGTTGGGCGCCGCGATCAAGGGCCGGCGCGACAAGGTCCTGATCTCGACCAAGCTGACGCTGCCGATGGGCGACGGTCCGAACGATGCCGGCTCCTCGCGCAGCCGGCTGATCGACGGCACCGACGCGGCGCTGCGCCGGCTCGGCAGCGACCATATCGACCTGCTCCAGCTCCATGCCTTCGACGCCTTCACGCCGATCGAGGAGGTGCTGTCGACGCTTGATGCGCTGGTCCGCGCCGGCAAGATCCGCCAGGTCGGCGTCTCCAACTTCGCCGGCTGGCAGTTGATGAAGTCGTTGGCGCTGGCCGAGAGGCACGGCTTCCCGCGCTATGTCGCCCATCAGGTCTATTATTCGCTGGTCGGCCGCGACTACGAGTTCGACCTGATGCCGCTCGGCCTCGACCAGGGCGTCGGCGCCCTCGTCTGGAGCCCGCTCGGCTGGGGCCGCCTCACCGGCAAGATCCGCCGTGGCCAGCCTCTGCCCGAGGGCAGCCGCCTGCACCAGACCGCCGATTTCGGCCCGCCGGTCGACGACGAGAAGCTCTACGCCATCGTGGACGTGCTCGACGAGCTCGCCAGGGAGACTGGCAAGAGCGTGCCGCAGATCGCGATCAACTGGCTGCTGCAGCGCCCGACCGTCGCCTCGGTGATCATCGGCGCCCGCAATGAGCAGCAATTGCGCGACAATCTCGGTGCCGTCGGCTGGGCCCTGACGCCGGAGCAGATCGCAAGGCTGGACAAGGCGAGCGCTATCGTTCCGCCCTACCCGGCCTTCCCCTATCATCGCCAGGAGGGCTTCGCCCGGCTCAATCCGCCGGTGGTGTGACGCAGCGCTACAACAAATCGCTCAGCCCTCATCCTGAGGAGCCGCGCAGCGGCGTCTCGAAGGATGCTTCAGGAGACTCCGGAACCAGCTGGAGCATCCTTCGAGACGCGATCTGCGATCGCTCCTCAGGATGAGGGCTGAGGGAGGTTCGATGGTTTGAAATACCCTGCGCCCGCAGCTTGATTTTTTTCGCGCGGCCCTGTCGGCTGCCGGCCCGGCCGAACGTCCTTGGCCTGAACCGGAGCGCTGCGCATGCACTACGCCATCCTTTGCTATCATTCCGAAGAGGTCGTCACGGCCTGGACGAAGGAGCAGAACGAGGAGGTCATGGGCCGCCTCGAAAAGGTCCGCCAGCGCATCGCCAAGGAAGGCAAGCTCGGCCCGGTCGCGCGCCTGCTGCCGACCACGGCGGCGACGACCTTGCGCAAGGATCGCGATCCGCCGCTGATCCTCGACGGCCCCTTTGCCGAGACCAAGGAGCAGTTCCTCGGCTTCTACATCGTCGACGTCGCCGATCTCGACGAGGCGCTCGGCATCGCCCGCGAGCTCGGCGAAGCCAATCCGGGCGGCGCCTTCGAGGTCCGCCCGCTCGCCGTCTACTACCCGGCCGGAGTCTGATCATGGCCGAGATCGCCTGGATCCATGCCGCGCTGACCTCGGCGCGCCCTCAGGCGATCAGCGCCCTGCTGCGCTATTTCCGCGATCTCGACATTGCCGAGGAAGCCTATCAGGAGGCCTGTCTTCGAGCGCTCCGGACCTGGCCGCAGAACGGTCCGCCGCGCGATCCGGCCGCCTGGCTGATCTTCGTCGGTCGCAATGTCGCGCTCGATCAGGTCAGGCGCCAGAAGAAGCAGGAAGCGCTGCCTGACGAGGACAGGCTCTCCGATCTCGGCGATGCCGAGAGCGAGGTCGCCGAGCAGCTCGACGGCGGCCATTACCGCGACGACATCCTGCGCCTCCTGTTCATCTGCTGCCATCCCGATCTGCCGGCGACGCAGCAGGTGGCGCTCGCTTTGCGCATCGTCTCGGGGCTCAGCGTCAAGCAGATCGCCCGCGCCTTCCTCGTCGGCGAGAGCGCGATGGAGCAGCGCATCACCCGCGCCAAGGCGCGCGTCGCCGCCGCGAACGTACCGTTCGAGACGCCCGGCCCGGTCGAGCGCGCCGAGCGCCTCGCGGCGGTGGCAGCGATGCTCTACCTCGTCTTCAACGAAGGCTACTCGGCCAGCGGCGCCGAGAGCGATCGCCGCCGTCCTTTCAGCGAGGAGGCGATCCGCCTGACGCGGCTGCTGTTGCGATTGTTCCAGACCGAGCCCGAGATCATGGGCCTGCTGGCGCTGATGCTGCTCCAGCATGCTCGGGCGGCGGCGCGGCTCGACGCCGACGGCCAGATCGTCCTTCTCGATGATCAGAACCGGAAGCTCTGGGACCGCGAGCTCATCGCCGAGGGCCTGGCGCTGGTCGACAAGGCGATGCGCCACCGCCGGCCCGGCCCCTATCAGATCCAGGCAGCGATCGCGGGCGTCCACAGTCGCGCTCCGCGAGCGGACGAGACCGACTGGGCCCAGATCGACATCCTCTACGCCACGCTGGAGCACATCCAGCCCTCGCCGGTGATCACGCTCAACCGCGCCGTCGCCATCGCCAAGCTGCGCGGGCCGGAGGCGGCGCTGGTCATCGTCGAGCCGCTCGAACAGCAGCTCTCGGGCTATTTCTATTTCTTCGGCTTCAAGGGCTGGCTGCTGATGCAGCTCGGCCGCGATCGCGAGGCGCGCACGACTTTCGACCGGGCTATTGCGCTGGCCGGCTCGGCCAGCGAGGCCGCCCATATCCGCCAGCATATCGACCGGCTGATGCGCGAGAGCGGCCAGGTCGCGGCCGGCTGAGGCAGGCCACGCTAGCTCGCGCCAGCGCCATTGTCCTCCAGGCTGAGCGCGAGCTTGCGCAGCAGCACCGCCAGTTCGTCCTGCTCGCGTTGGCTCAAACCTGCGAGCAGGCGCTTTTCCAGCTCCATGTCCTCGCGGAAGGCGGCCTCGGCCTTGGCGTGGCCAGCCTCGGTCAGTTCGACCAGGAGACTGCGCTTGTCTTCTTCCGCCTCGTGCCGCCGGATCAGCCCGGCCGCCTCCAGGCGGTTCAGGCGAGCCGTGAGCCCGCCCGAGGAGATCATCAGCGTGCGGTAGAGTTCGGTCGGCGTCAGCCGCCATGGCGCGCCGGCCCGTCGCAACGTCGAGATCACGTCGAATTCGCCGGCATCGAGACCATGGCGGGCAAAGACCGCCTCGATCCCGGGTCGCAGCCGCAAGGTGATCCGGCGGGCCCGGCCGATCACCGCCATAGGCGAGGTATCCAGCTCCGGCAACTCGCGCTGCCACTGCCCGCGCAACCGGTCGATATGGTCGCTGCCCTGCTCCGTCTTGTCGCTCATCCCGGTCTCCGCTGATCACGTGGCGGGCATCATGAATATATCTTGACATCGAGACAATATGAGATTTATCTCGCCATCAAGATAAATGCCAAACCGACGGCTCGAAAAAAATTTATCTCACCCTGTCGGAACGCCCGGACCGCCAGCGTCCTCGTGTCAGATCACCGGATGCGCCGGCCCAAACTCTCAGACGAAACCAGCCCGCGCAGCCGGGCCGATAGAGCCCTATCCAATCGGAGCATCCCATGCAGTCGGTCTCCATCAACACCACCACAACCACCGGACAGCTCTGGACCGGGCGCATCATGAGCGGCCTCGTCATCGCCTTCCTGATCTTCGACGGCGGCATCAAGCTCGCGCCGCTCGCTATCGTCACCGAGACCATGCAGCAGCTCGGCTATTCCGGCTCGCAGGAGCTGGCGCGCGGGCTCGGCGTGATGACGCTCGTCATCGCACTGCTCTACGCGCTACCACGCACGTCGCTGCTCGGCGCGATCCTGCTGACCGGCCTGCTCGGCGGGGCAATGGCGACACATCTGCGCGTCGGCAGTCCGCTCTTCAGCCATCTCCTTTTCGGCCTCTATCTCGGCCTCCTGGCCTGGGGCGGCCTTTACCTGCGCGATCCGCGGCTGCGCCGCCTGTTCCCCGTCCGTCTCGACGCCTGACGCATACCCCACGCAATACAGGAGAGTGCCATGCTTACGTATCTCGCCATCACCGTGCTCGCCCTCGTCGCCGGCGTCCTCATTGTCGCCGCACGCAAGCCCGATCTTTTCCAGGTCAGCCGTTCCGCGACGATCCGGGCGACGCCCGAGCGCATCTTCGCTCTGCTCGCGGACTTCCAGGAATGGGGCGCCTGGTCGCCCTATGAGAAGAAGGATCCGGCGATGAAGCGCAGCTTCAGGGGCGGGACCTCCGGCGTCGGCGCCGTCTACGCCTTCGACGGCAACAAGCAGGCCGGCACCGGGGAGCTGGCGATCGTCGAGGTCCAGGCGCCGGTGAAGCTCGCCGTCACGCTCGACATGACCAAGCCCATGGCCTGCCACAACCTGATCACCTTCACGCTCGCGCCGACCGAAGGCGGCACGCTGGTGACCTGGCACATGCAGGGCGCCTGCCCGTTCATGGGCAAGGTCATGGGCACCGTCTTCAACATGGACCGCATGGTCGGCGGCGATTTCGAGAAGGGTCTTGCCGCCCTCAAGCAGGCGACCGAGCGGCCGCAGCTGGTTGCTGCCGCGGCCTGACCACGGCGCGTTCGACTGTTCACCCGAAGAAGCCAAGCAAAGGAGGAAGAGCTATGAGCAACGCAGCAGAACTCGACAAATCGCAGGCCGGCGACCTCTCCGGCTGCATGCCGTCCAAGCCCCAGGCGGAACATGACTGGCTCCACCAGCTCGTCGGCGACTGGACCTATGAGTCCGAGTGCATGATGGGGCCGGACCAGCCCCCGATGAAGTCCTCAGGCACGCAATCCTACTCGTCCATCGGCGGGCTCTGGCTCGTCGGTGACGGCACCGGCGCCATGCCTGATGGCAGCCCGGCGAAGACCCGGATCACGCTCGGCTACGACCCGCTCAAGGAACGCTATGTCGGCTCCTTCATCGGCTCGATGATGAGCGGTCAGTGGGTCTACTCCGGCACTCGCAGCGCCGACGGCACCGTGTTGACCCTCGACACCGAAGGCCCCGACTTCACCAAGCCCGGCAAGACGGCGGCCTATCAGGACATCGTCGAGATCAAGAGCCCGGATCATCACGTCCTCTCCTCGCGCGCCAAAGGCGAGGATGGCCAGTGGGTCCAGTTCATGACGGCGCACTACCGCCGGGTGAAGTGACGGCCGACACCGACACGGCTCAAGAGTTCGAGGGCGCGGAGCGACCAGCTCCGCGCCCTCGCGCTTGACCCGCATGCGCGTTCGGGGGCATGTGCAGCCCTGGGAAACTGGGTGGGAACGGCCTAGACGCGATGCGCATCCTGCTGATCGACAATTACGACAGCTTCACCTGGAACCTGGTCCACCTGATCGGCGGGCTCGGGGCGAAGGTCGACGTGCGCCGCAACGACACGCTCTCGGTCGCTGAAGCTCTGACCGGCGATCATGACGCGATCGTGCTCTCGCCCGGCCCCTGCACGCCGAACGAAGCCGGCATCTGCCTCGATCTCGTCCGCCAGGGGGCCGACAGGAAGCCGATCTTCGGCGTCTGTCTGGGCTTGCAGACGATCGGCCAGGTCTTCGGCGGCGAGGTCGTGCGCGCGCCCCAGCCGATGCACGGCAAGGTCTCGACCATCACCCACCGGGCGCAGGGCCTGTTCCACGGCATCAACGGCCCGCTCGAAGCGACGCGCTATCATTCGCTCGTCGTCCGCAGGGAAACCTGCCCGGCGCAGCTCTCGATCGAGGCCGAATCCGGCGACGGCATGATCATGGCGCTGTCGCATCGCGACCTGCCGGTGCATGGCGTGCAGTTCCATCCCGAGAGCATCGCCTCGGAGCATGGCGCCACCATCCTGCGCAATTTCCTCGATCTCGCCGAGCGATGGTCGCGCCAGAACGCCAAAGCCGCCCTTTCCGCGACAGCCTGATCGATCGAGTTCCCATGGACGACTTCAAACCCTTCATCGCCAAGGTCGCGACCGGCGCCTCGCTGTCGCGCGAGGAAGCCCGCGACGCCTTCGAATCCATGCTCTCCGGCGAGGTCACCAACGCGCAGGCGGCGGCCTTCCTGATGGCGCTGCGCGTGCGCGGCGAGACCACCGAGGAGATCGCCGGCGCCGTCACCGCCATGCGCTCGCGCATGTTGCCAGTGGAGGCCCCGGCCGACGCCATCGACATCGTCGGCACCGGCGGCGACGCCTCCGGCTCCTACAATGTCTCGACGCTGGCCTCGATCATCGTCGCGGCCTGCGGCGTGCCGGTCGCCAAGCATGGCAACCGCGCGGCATCCTCGCGCTCCGGCGCCGCCGACGTGCTAACCGCGCTCGGCGTCAAGGTCGGGCTGGAGCCGGCCGGCACCGAGCGCTGCATCGCGCAGGCCGGCGTCGGCTTCATGTTCGCGCCGACCCACCACGCCTCGATGCGCCATGTCGCGCCGGTGCGCACCGAGCTCGGCACCCGCACCATCTTCAACCTGCTCGGCCCGCTCTCCAACCCGGCCGGCGTCAAGAAGCAGCTGATCGGCGCCTTCTCCGAGACCTGGCTCGAACCGATGGTCAAGGTGTTGCAGTCGCTCGGCTCGACCACTGTCTGGGCCGTGCACGGCTCCGACGGGCTCGACGAGATCACCACCACCGGTCCGACCCGCGTCGTCGCGCTGAAGGACGGCAAGATCGAGAGCTTCAACATCGCGCCCGAGGATGTCGGCATTGCCCGCGCCCGGCCCGAGGATCTGCGCGGCGGCGAGCCGGCGCAGAACGCACAGGCGCTGCAGAACGTGCTCGGTGGCGCCAAGAGCGCCTTCCGCGACATCGCCGCCTTCAACGCTGCCGCCGCGCTCGTCGTCGCCGGCAAGGCTGCCACGCTCGGCGAGGGGCTGGCGCAGGCCTATGCGGTGCTGGACAATGGCAAGGCCAAGGCCGCGCTCGCGACGCTCGTCGCCAGCTCCAATGCGTGAGGCTGCCCATGTCCGATATCCTCAGGCGGATCGAGGCCTATAAGCGCGAGGAGATCGCGGCGGCGCGCGCTGCCGTGCCCCAGACCGAGATCGAGAAGCGCGCGGCGGCTGAACCCGCCCCGCGCGACTTCATCGGTGCGCTCGAAGCCAAGCACCGCGCCGGCGGCTCGGCTTTGATCGCCGAGATCAAGAAGGCCTCGCCGTCCAAGGGGCTGATCCGCGCCGATTTCGACCCGCCGGCGCTGGCAAAAGCCTATGTAGCCGGCGGCGCCGCCTGCCTCTCGGTCCTCACCGACACGCCTTCCTTCCAGGGCCGGCCGGAATATCTCGCCGAGGCGCGCGCCGCCTCCGGCCTGCCCGGCCTGCGCAAAGACTTCATGTTCGAGCCCTACCAGGTCTTCGAAGCCAGGAGCTGGGGGGCCGACTGCATCCTGATCATCATGGCCTCGCTCGACGATGCCGCGGCACAGGAACTCGTCGCGACGGCGAAGGCGCTCGGCATGGCTGCGCTCGCCGAGGTCCATGACGAAGCCGAGCTGGAACGCGCCCTGAAGCTGGACACCCGGCTGGTCGGCATCAACAACCGCGACCTGCGCTCTTTCGAGCTTAACCTTGCGGTCACCGAGCGGCTGGCGCCGCGCGTCCCGAAGGACCGACTGCTCGTCGGCGAGAGCGGCATCTTCAGCCATGCCGACATTGCCCGCCTGCAGGCTTGCGGCGTCAACACCTTCCTGGTCGGCGAAAGCCTGATGCGCCAGACGGACGTGGCCGCCGCGACACGGCAGCTCTTGACCGGTAAAGCCGCCGAGGTGGCGGCGTGAGCCGCCTCACTCATCTCGACCAGAAGGGCGAGGCCCATATGGTCGATGTCGGTGACAAGGCCGAGACCGTCAGGGTCGCCGTAGCCGAAGGCCATGTCGTGATGCAAGCCGAGACGCTGGCGATCGTCCGCGACGGCGAGGCCAAGAAGGGCGACGTGCTCGGCACTGCCCGCCTCGCCGGCATCATGGCGGCCAAGCGCGCGCACGAGTTGATCCCGCTCTGCCACCCGCTGCTGCTCTCGAAGATTGCCGTTGATCTCACGATCGACGAGACGCTGCCGGGCGTGCGCGTCCGTGCCGAGGTCAAGCTCACCGGCAAGACCGGCGTCGAGATGGAGGCATTGACCGCTGTCAGCGTCGCCTGCCTCACGGTCTACGACATGGTGAAGGCGGTCGATCGCGCCATGCATATCGAAGGCGTCCGCCTCGTGCATAAATCCGGCGGCAAGTCCGGAACCTACGAGCTCGCAGGGCCAGCATGAGCCTCACCCCCGTCCCGGTCGCGCTCAAGGCGCTGCTCGACAGCGTGCCCGGCCCGACGCAAGCCGAGACGCTGCCGCTGGCGCAATGCGCCGGCCGCGTGCTGGCCGACGATGTCGCGGCGCTCAGGACCCAGCCGCCCTTTGCCAACTCTGCCATGGACGGCTATGCCGCCCGCGCCGCCGATCTGGAGCCCGGCAAGGAGCTTGAGGTCATCGGCGAATCCGCCGCTGGCCGCGGCTTTGCCGGCCCCGTCGGCTCGGGCGAGACGGTGCGCATCTTCACCGGCGCGCCCATTCCGGACGGTGCCGATGCGATCCTGATCCAGGAGCATGCCGAGGGCGTCGGCGGCCCGGCCATCCGCGTCATCAAGCCGGCGGGCAAGGGTCAGTTCATCCGCCCGGCCGGGCTCGATTTCGAGACTGGCGAGATCCTGCTGAAGGCGGGCCGCCGGCTCGACAGCGCCGCGCTCGGCCTTGCTGCGGCCGCGGGCCATCCGACGCTATCGGTGCGCCGCAAGCCGCTGGTCGCGATCCTCGCCACAGGTGACGAACTCGTCCTGCCGGGCGAACCGGTCGGCCCCGACCAGATCGTCGCCTCCAACAGCTTCGCCCTCGCCGCGCTGGTCGAGCAGGCCGGTGGCACGGCGTTCGACCTCGGCATCGCCCGCGACAACCATCCCGACCTCGCCGCCAAGATCGAGGCGGCGCGCGCGGCCGGAGCCGATGTCCTGGTCACGCTCGGCGGCGCCTCGGTCGGCGAGCACGACCTCGTCCAGGCCGCGCTGAAGGCGCAGGGCATGGCGCTCGGCTTCTGGAAGATCGCGATGCGCCCGGGCAAGCCGATGATGATGGGCCGGCTCGGCGCCATGGTCGCGCTCGGCCTGCCCGGCAACCCGGTCTCCTCGATCGTCTGCGGCCATCTCTTCGCCATGCCGCTGGTCGAGGCCCTGCTCGGCATCGCCGATCCCGAGCGCGACCGCAGCGAACCCGCCATCCTCGCCTCCGATTTGCAGGCCAATGACGAGCGCCAGGACTATCTGCGCGCCACCTTCGAAATGGTCGACGGCGAGCGGCGTGTCCGTCCCTTCGCCAAGCAGGATTCCTCGATGCTGGCGAACCTTTCGCGCGCCGAGGCGCTCGTGATCCGCCGGGCCTTCGCCGAGCCAGCCAAGGCCGGCGATCCCTGCCGGGTTATCCGGCTGCGCTGATCCGTTCACCTTGCGGCAGGAGATGCCTTGCGGAACACAAGGCGAACGCGTATGGTGTTCGTGCTTTGTTTCGATTCTAGCCCGAGAGGCGAGCGGCGCGGCCATGTTGACACGCAAACAGTTCGAACTGCTTCGCTTCATCCATGAGCGCCTGCGCGAATCCGGCGTGCCGCCCTCCTTCGACGAGATGAAGGACGCGCTCGACCTGCGCTCGAAATCCGGCATCCACCGTTTGATCATGGCGCTGGAGGAGCGTGGCTTCATTCGCCGGCTTCCGAACCGGGCCCGCGCCCTCGAAGTCATCAAGATGCCGGACGGCATCGGCGGGCCGCAGACGCAGCGCGGCCGTTTCAGCCCTTCGATCGTCCAGGGCGGGCTCGGCCAGACACCGCCGGCCCCCGCACCTGCGGCCAATCTGACGAAGCCGCGCCCATCGGTCGCCGAGGAGAGCGGGCGTTCGACCGTTTCCATCCCTGTCATGGGCCGTATCGCCGCCGGTACGCCGATCTCGGCGATCCAGGACCGAAGCCACAGCGTGTCGATGCCGGCCGATATGCTCGGCGGCGGCGAACACTATGCGCTCGAGGTCCGCGGCGATTCGATGATCGAGGCCGGCATTCTCGATGGCGACACCGTCGTGATCCGCAAGCAGGACACCGCCAATACCGGCGACATCATCGTCGCGCTGATCGACGACGAGGAGGCGACGCTGAAGCGTCTGCGCAAGCGCGGCTCCTCGATCGCGCTGGAAGCCGCCAACCCGGCTTATGAGACGCGCGTGCTCGGGCCCGACCGGGTCAAGATCCAGGGTCGCCTCGTCAACCTGATGCGGCGCTACTGAAGCGCCTCCAGATCCTGTGCCGGCTCCGCAGTTGCAGGCGTCGGTGCAGGAGCAGGTTCGGGTGCCGGCTTCGGTTCGGGCCGTGCCCGGGTCCAGGGACGCAGGCGCGTGACCTCGTCCGCCGTATACGCGCGCCAGCCGCCGCGAGCCGCGTGATAAGCGGTCGCGCCGTCGCGGATGAGGGCGCTGCGGTCGATCAGGCGGGCGGCACACGGTGCCGTCCAATAGAGCGACGTCACCACGAGATCGGCGCGCTGGCAGTCCTCGACCAGGGCGATGCGGTCGCGCGTATAGGCGACGCTGCGCCCGTCCGGCAGGCGGATGACGCAGCCGCGCGCATCGCAGGCGGCGCCATTGCGTAGCGCGGCGTCGTCCGGCGCGCGTGCATCGCCGTCGGCATGCAGCCATTGCATCAGCACGAAGCGGCTCGGCTTGCCGGCCAGCACCATCTTTCCGTCCGCCCCCCGCACCAGCACGCCCGAGCCGTCGCGCTCGACCAGGATATCCGGCCGCGATGGCGCCGAGGCCAGCGCCAGCCCGCCGACCAGCGGCAGCGCGGCGAGGAAGCGTAGCGCCGTCGTCCACAAGGTCAGCCAGAGCAGCGACAGCGAGAACAGGATCAGCGCGGTCGAGCCGAAGGCCGGCAGCACCACGGTCGAGCGGTCGATGCCGGCGACCCAATGGGCAAGCTGGAGCACATAGCCGGACGCCCAGCCCATCAGCGCCCAGGCCGGCCAGTCGAGCCCGAACGGATAGGCGAGCACGCCGAAGACCGCGGCAGGCATCACGATCAGCGAGACGAAGGGCAGCGCCAGTGCGTTGCCGAGCAGGCCGAACGGGTTGAAGGTCTGAAAATGGTAGACGCCGTAGGGCGCCGTCGCCGCGGTCGCGACCATGGTGGTGGTCAGGATTCCCACAGCCGAGAGCCAGAGCGGCCGCAGCGGCCAGGGCCAGGAGGCTGCGGCGGCATCGGGTGGGCGTTCCTGCCAGCGCTCGGCGAAGGCGATCAGCGCCGCCACCGCGCCGAACGACATCTGGAAGCTCGGCCCGAGCAGCGCCTCCGGCTCGCGCAGCAGCACGATGATCGCGGACAGAGCGAGGTTGCGCATGGAGAGCGCCGGCCGGTCGACCAGGATCGCTCCGAGCATGACCAGTGTCATGATCAGCGAGCGCTCGGTCGCGACATCGGCGCCGGAGAAGATGCAATAGGCGGTGGCGCCGAGCATGGCGGCGAGCGACGCAAGCTTCTTCACCGGCCAATGCAGCGCCGCCGTCTGCGACAGCGCGAGCAGCGCCCGCACCAGCCAGAAGATCGTGCCGGCGGCGAGCACCATGTGCAGGCCGGAGATCGAGACGATGTGATAGATGCCGGCGGCACGCAGGTCGTTGTTGGTCTGCTCGCTGATCAGCCCGCGCTTGCCGGTGACGAGGGCTGCCGCCATCGCCCCCGCCTGCCCGCCGCCGCTGGTGGCGATGCGCTCGGTCAATGCGTTGCGGGCCTGATCGATCGCGACAGCCCAAGCAAGCCGGCGCGGCATCGGCACGGGGGCCGGAGAGAGCGCGATCTTGCCGGCGATGTTGCCGACGGCACCGACACCCTGAAAGAAGGCATCGCGGGCAAAGTCATAGCCGCCGGGGCGCGCCGGGCCTGGCGGCGGCAGCAGGCGCGCCGTCGCGCTGATATGGTCGCCGGGCTTCAATGTCGTCACCGGCGTGGTGACGCGCACCCGCCGCGGCCGCTGTGCCGGCTCGACGCCCGGCAGATCCGTGACCTGGATGATGATCCGGACGCCTTTCTCGCGCTGTTCAAGCGTCTCGACGAAGCCGGTGAGCTTCCCCACATGGTTCCGCGCCAGCGCCGGTGCCGCGATGGTTCCCGTCCGCCAGGTCGCGGCCGCGAAGCCGGCAAAGGCCGCGGCGACTGCGATGCAGACAGCCATCACGGCCCGCCGCTGTCGCATCAGCAGCGCGGCGAGCGCACATAGCGCCAGCCCGGCCAGCGGCGCGGCGAGCCCCGGCTCGCGATCGGCGAGAAAATAGAGCAGCACGCCGGCACCCATGCAGACCGGCAGCCAGTTGAACAGGCGGCGGCGCTCGATCTCGGTTTCGATCGCCCTGCGGAAGCGGCCGCCCCAATCGGGCAGCGAGGCGGATAGCGGCTGGGTGAAATGGGCGACGCGCCGCAAGCGCGCCGGCAGAGCCAGCACGCCGGCTTGCACCCTGCTACGGCGCTGTTCTGGCCCGTAGGAGAGCATCCGTCCCCCGTCACGGCCGCGCGATGATCGCGCCCCCTCCCCGCAGGAGGCTCTTAACGGCAGCCGGCAAGCCATGTTACAGCGGCGGCGCCGGATGTCAGCCCCGGCCGAGGCCCGCATCGAAACTGCCCTCGTTTTTTGCTTACCCGTTCCTCCGGAGCCTCCTTTCATGAGCGATACGGTCGTCACGCGCTTTGCGCCGTCGCCAACCGGATTCCTGCACATCGGCGGTGCCCGCACCGCGCTTTTCAACTGGCTCTATGCCCGCCGCCATGGCGGCAAGATGCTGCTGCGCATCGAGGACACCGACCGCGAACGCTCGACCGAAGGCGCCATCGCCGCGATCCTCGATGGCCTGTCCTGGCTCGGCCTGGATTGGGACGGGCAGACCGTCTACCAGTTTCAGCGCGCCGCACGCCATCGCGAGGTCGCCGAGCAGATGCTGGCCGCCGGCAAGGCCTATTACTGCTATGCGACGCCGCAGGAGCTCGAGGCGGAGCGCGAAGCGGCGCGCGCCGAGGGCAAGCCGTGGCGTTATGACGGGCGCTGGCGCGACCGGGATCCGGCGACCGCGCCCGCGGGCGTCAAGCCGGTGATCCGCCTCAAGGCCGAGCAGACC